>NZ_ALEE01000298.1 GCF_000282995.1 Melaminivora alkalimesophila | reverse complement strand
GGCCTGCGCCGCCTGCCACGGCATGGACGGCAAGGGCAACACGGCGCTGGGTGCCCCCAACCTGACCGATGACATCTGGCTGCACGGCTGGGGCGAGGCGGCGATCGTGAATATCATCAACAACGGCAAGACCAACGAGATGCCTGCGCAGAAGGACAAGCTGACCGATGCGCAGATCCAGGCGCTGACCGCCTACGTGTGGGGTCTGTCGAACAACGGGGCCGAAGCGGCGCGTTGACCCAGGCCCTTGCAGCATGGCCGGCGAACCATCTGGAAGCAGGTGGCGCGCCGGCCTTTTTCGCGTTCATTCCATGTATTGACGGGCGCCCGCGGCGCCTGCCTTCCAAGAGATCCAAGGCACCATGAAGCCAGCTGACGGCAAGAAGCCAAGCAGGGTGATTCCGATCGTTCCTGCGGCGCAGGAAAACTCCCAGAGCGAGGTGATCTCGCTGTACGAGGCGCAAAAGAAGATCTATCCGCGTTCCATCAGCGGGCTGTTCGCGCGCTGGCGCTGGGCCATGGTGTGGATCACGCAGCTGGTCTTCTACGGCCTGCCGTGGCTGCAGTGGGGCGAGCGGCAGATGGTGCTGTTCGACTTGGGTGCGCGGCGCTTCTACCTTTTCGGGCTGGTGCTGTACCCGCAGGATTTCATCTACCTCACCGGCCTGCTGATCATCTCGGCGCTGTCGCTGTTCCTGTTCACCGCGGTGGCCGGGCGCCTGTGGTGCGGCTTTGCCTGCCCGCAGACCGTCTACACCGAGATCTTCATGTGGATCGAGCACAAGATCGAGGGCGACCGCAGCGCGCGCATCCGGCTGGACAATGGCCCCTGGACCTTCGAGAAGATCTGGAAGAAAACGCTCAAGCAGGCAGTCTGGATCGCCGTGGCCTTCTGGACGGGCTTCACCTTCGTCGGCTACTTCGTGCCGATCCGCCAGCTGGGCGGCGAGCTGATGGCGCTGCAGGGCTCGTGGCAGATCTTCTGGGTGCTGTTCTACGGGTTCGCGACCTACGGCAACGCCGGCTTCATGCGCGAGCAGGTGTGCAAGTACATGTGCCCCTACGCGCGCTTCCAGAGCGCGATGTTCGACAAGGACACGATGATCGTGACCTACGACCCCGAACGCGGCGAGCCGCGCGGGCCGCGCAACAAGAACCTGACGAACTACCGCGAGAAGGGGCTGGGAGACTGCATCGACTGCACGCTGTGCGTGCAGGTCTGCCCGACGGGCATCGACATCCGCAACGGCCTGCAGTACGAGTGCATCGGCTGCGGCCTGTGCGTGGATGCGTGCAACACCGTCATGGACAAGATGAAGTACCCGCGCGGGCTGATCCGTTTCTCCACGCAGAACGGCGTGGCCAAGCACTGGACGCAGGCGCAGATGATCCGGCGCGTGTTCCGCCCGCGCGTGCTGCTGTATGGCGCCGTGCTGCTGGCGCTGTGCCTGGGCATGCTGGCAAGCCTGGTGGTGCGCACGCCCTTCAAGGTGGACGTCGTGCGCGACCGCGCGGCACTGTCGCGCATCGTGGCAGGCGGCAAGCTGGAGAACGTCTACCGGCTGCAGATCATGAACGCCACGGAGACGCCGCAGTCCTACAGTATCGGCGCGCGCGGTCTGCAAGGGTTGGAAGTGGCCTCCGAGACGCAGGTGGAGATCGGCGCGGCCGAGTCGCGCTGGGTGTCGGTGCGGCTGCACATCCCGTATGGCTCCGCGGAGCCGGGCTCGCACACGATCTACTTCGATATCCGCGCCGAGACCACGGGTGCGCAGGTGGCAGAAAAATCCGTGTTCCTGGTGCCCCGCTGATGGGGCACCGCCCACCGGCCTTTCCTTTTTCACGCATGGGCCCGCCGGGCCCCGGAGCGCAAGAACCATGACCCGCACCACCACCCCGAACCAGCAACCGCCGACGCCGCCCGAACCGTGGTGGAAGTTCGGCCATGTCTGGCTGATCATCGCCGGCCCGGCCATCGTGGTCGTGGCGGGCTTCTACACCCTGTGGCTGGCCCTGAGCCAACCCGACCCGGTCGTCGCCGAGGATTACTACCAGCGCGGCCTGGACATCAACAAGACGCTGCAGGAGGAGGAGCAGGCACGGCGTTTCGCGCGGAGCATGCAGCCCGCCGTCAAGGGGCGCAACCACGCGGCCACGCCGGCCCAGGACCAGCCGCGCTGACGCCGCCCCGCTGCGCGGCAGGCGCCAGCGCATGCGGCGTTGTCTGACAGGAGCCCCGGGGCAGCCCGTCTTTGCACGGCCGGGTTGCAGTGCTAGTCTGTGCGCATTGCAAGGAGGCGTGCGATGCGTACACAGCGGATGATGTGGATTGGCTGGCCGGCTTTTCTGATGGCCGGGGTGCTGGAGATGGTGGTGTTCGCCTTCGTGGACCCGGGCGCGCTGCACTGGTTCGACCAGCCGGTGAACCTGTCGCGCCAAGGGGTCTACACCATCGCCTTCTTCATCTTCTGGGCCATCCTCATGGCCTCGAGCGCGCTCACCACGCTGCTGGCGCAGTCGCCCTTCGAGATGAACCGCTGCCCGGTGCCCGGCGACGAGCGACCGCTCGATTGCGCCAAGTACCCTGCCTGAGGCCCCGAAGGCCGCCCTTTCTTTTCCTCAGCCGGCGAGGTGGGCGGCAATGGCGGCGCC
>NZ_ALEE01000297.1 GCF_000282995.1 Melaminivora alkalimesophila | reverse complement strand
TGGCGGCGCCCACCTCGCGGGTGTTGGCATTGCCGCCCAGGTCGGGCGTGCGCGGCCCATCGCGCAGGACGGTTTCGATGGCCTGGACGATGGCGTCGTGGGCTGCGCGGCCGGCGCCCGTTCCGCGGGCCAGGAAGTCGAGCATCAGCGCCCCCGACCAGATCATCGCGATCGGATTGGCAATGCCCTTGCCGTAGATGTCGGGGGCCGAGCCGTGCACCGGCTCGAACAGGCTGGGGAAGCTGCGCTCCGGGTTGAGGTTGGCCGAAGGGGCCAGCCCGATGGTTCCGGTGGTCGCCGGCCCCAGATCGGAGAGGATGTCACCGAACAGGTTGGTCGCCGCGACCACGTCGAAACGGTCCGGCTGCAGCACGAAGCGCGCCGCGAGGATATCGATGTGGTGCTTCTCCAACGCCACCTCGGGGAAATCGCGCGCCACCGCGTCGGCGCGCTGGTCCCACCAGGGCATGCTGATGGCAATGCCGTTGCTCTTGGTGGCCAGGGCCAGCCTGCGGCGTGGCCGGCTGCGCGCCAGCTCGAAGGCAAAGCGCAGCAGGCGCTCGGCGCCATGGCGCGAGTACACCGATTCCTGCACCACGATCTCGCGCTCGGTTCCCTCGAACATCACGCCGCCCAGGGCCGTGTATTCGCCCTCGGTATTTTCGCGCACCACGATGTAGTCGATGTCTCCGGCACGGCGCCCGGTCAGCGGGCAAGGCACGCCCTCGAACAGGCGCACCGGGCGCAGGTTGACATACTGGTCGAACTCGCGGCGGAACTTCAGCAGCGAACCCCACAGGGACACGTGGTCGGGTACGGTCTCCGGCCAGCCCACCGCGCCAAAGTAGATGGCGTCCATGCCGGACAGCTGCGCCTTCCAGTCGGCTGGCATCATCTGGCCGTGCGCAAGGTAATGATCGCAGTGCGCCCAGTCGAACTCGTGCAGTTGCAGGGAGAGGCCAAAGCGCTCGGCCGCGGCGCGCAGGCAGCGCAATCCCTCGGGCATGACTTCGCGGCCGATGCCGTCGCCGGCGAGCACGGCGATCTGAAAAGGTCTGGTCACAGGAAGACTCCGGGTGGAAAAACGAGGTGGGGCGGGCCGCGTCGGTGCTGCCAGGCGATGGGTCAGCGCGCGAGGGCGGCCTTGACGGCGGCCGACACCTGGCCCATGTCGGCCTTGCCTGCAAGGCGCGCCTTGACCACGCCCATGACCTTGCCCATGTCGGCGGGGCCGCTGGCCCCGGTCTCGGCCACGATGGCGCGTACCGCTTCGGCGATCTCGGCCTCGGACATGCGCTCGGGCAGGTAGGCCGAGAGCACGGCCAGCTCGGCCTTTTCCTGGTCGGCCAGGTCCTGCCGGCCTGCGCCCTCGAAGGCCGTGATGCTGTCCTTGCGTTGCTTGATCAGCTTGTCGAGCGTCGCGACGATGGCGGCGTCGTCCAGTTCGATGCGCTCGTCCACCTCGCGCTGCTTGATGGCGGCCTGCAACAGGCGGATGGTTCCGAGGCGCTGGCTGTCCTTGGCGCGCATGGCGGCCTTCATGTCGTCGGTGATGCGGCTCTTGAGGTTCATGGTCTTCCTTTGCGGGTGGGAGGCGTTGGAACACAAAAAACCCGCGCCTGGCGTCCCGGGCGCGGGTTGGTGTGCGGCTCCTGACCGGGCGCGCCTGCCATCCGGGGGCGTGCGGGGTCGCGCTGCCGCGGCGCAGCGGGAATCAGTACAGCTTCTTGGGCAGCTGCATGCTGCGCACGCGCTTGTAGTGGCGCTTGACGGCGGCCGCCTTCTTGCGCTTCCTTTCGGCGGTGGGCTTCTCGTAGAACTCGCGGGCGCGCAGGTCGGTCAGCAGGCCCAGTTTTTCGATGGTGCGCTTGAAGCGGCGCAGCGCCACGTCAAAGGGTTCGTTCTCTTTTACACGGATGGTCGTCATCAGCTAGTGGTTTCCAAGGTGTGCCGCCAGAGGGCTTGCGGGAAGATCGGGCCCGAAAGCCGTGTGCGGCGGGTTTGCCTGTCTCTAACTAGTATTTGGCCGACAGGCGTTTGCCAGCAAAGCCGCTCATTATATCCCGCTGACACGTGGATGGCCATGGCTACGCTGCGGGCCCGCCTTCATCGCCTGGGGTTCAACGCCTGGGCACAGGCGTGCGCGCTGGCCCAGGCCCATTGGAAGTTGTAGCCTCCCAGCCAGCCCGTGATGTCTACCACCTCGCCGATGAAGTACAGGCCAGGTTGGCTGCGGCATTCCATGCTTTGCTGCGCCAGGGCCCGGGTGTCGACCCCGCCGAGCGTGACTTCGGCCTTTCGGTAGCCCTCCGTCCCGGAAGGGGTTGGCTGCCAGCGTGCCAGGGCTTCGGCGAGCCTGTGCAGGGCGCGGTCGCTCGCTTCGCGGATCGGACGTTGCCATTCGGCGTCCTGCTGGACCCAGGCTTCCGCCAGGCGCGCCGGCACGTATGCTGCCAGCTCATTGGCGATGAGCTTGCGCGAGCGCGCCTTGGCCTCGCGCAGCTGGGCCGCCAGGTCAGACCCGGGGGCGAGGTCCAGCTGCAGGGGGGTACCGGGCCGCCAATAGCTGGAAGCCTGCAGCACGGCCGGGCCGGACAGCCCGCGGTGCGTGAACAGCAGGTCTTCCTCGAACCGGGCGCTGGCCTTTCCTTCTCCGCTGCGTATCGCCACCGGCAGGGACAGGCCGGCCAGGCCGGCATAGGGAGCCCACGCCTGGCCATCGAAGGTCAGGGGCACCAGGCCCGGGCGCCGCTCGACGAGCGGGATGCCGAACTGCTGGGCGATGCGGTAGCCGAAATCGGTGGCGCCGATCTTCGGGATCGACAGCCCGCCCGTGGCGACGACCAGGCTGCGCGCCTCCACCCGTCCGCGGTCGGTGTCGATCTCGTAGCCGCCGCGCTGCGGTGCGCGCTGCGGTGCGCCCTGCGGCGCGGCGCTCGCGACGCCCCGGACGCTGCAGGGCTGCCAGCGCTCGACCTGGCCGTCCGCGCATTCGGACAACAGCATCTGGATGATGTCGTCGGCAGACCGGTCGCAAAACAGCTGGCCCCTGTGTTTCTCGTGGAAGGCGATGCCATGGCGGCGCACCAGCGCGATGAAATCCTCGGGGGTGTAGCGCGACAGCGCCGAGCGGCAGAAGGCAGGGTTCTCGCCGAGGAAGTGGCGCTGCGGCGCGCGCACGTCCAGCTCGCGGTTGGTGAAGTTGCAGCGCCCGCCGCCAGAGATGCGGATCTTCTCGGCCACGCGCGGGGAGTGGTCGATGAGCAGGACCTTCAGGCCACGCTGGCTGGCCTGGGCAGCGCAAAAGAGGCCGGCAGCGCCGGCACCGATGATGACGGCGTCGTAGTGGGGCACGGGGTCGGGAGGGGGAGTGGGCCCGCCATTGTCGCCCGGCGGCGCTAGCGCCAGTACTGCCCGTCCGGTCCGATCACCGCGATGTCCACGTAGCGCGAGCCGTGCCGCTCGCCAGGGCCGAAGCGGTAGACGTAGCTTCCCAGGTCGAGCCGCCCGAGGCCCTCCATGGCGCGGGCGATGTCGGCTCCGGTGGCGGAGGGCCCGGCTGCCCGCGCAGCCCTTCGAGGAGCGCGCGCGCGTCCAGGTAAGCCCGGAAGCGGTCGTAATCGGGTTCGAGCCCGCGCTGTTTCATGGAGGCCTGGAAGTCGCGCGTGATCTGGGTCGTGGCGCGCCGCGGCGGTGGCGTCGTGCGGGCGACGGCGAGGCCGCGTGCATCGCTTCCCAGCGAGCGGATGACCTGGGCACCGGCGCCGAGCGACAGGGTGTAGAGCGGCACGACCAGGTGGGCGTGGTGGGCGCGCACGTAGGCCACCACCGGCGGGCCGGCGGCCAGCATGACCACTGCCTGGGGCTGCGCCGCGGCGAGGGCGCGGGCGGCTTCGGTGGCGTTTTTGCCGCTGCTGTCCATGGCCTGGACTCCCGCCACCGTCGCCCCCTCGGCAGCGATCGCCTGTTCGACCAGCGGCAGCGTGGATCGGCCAAAGTCGTTGTTCTCGTGGACGATGCCGATGCGCGTGCTCTGGATGGACACCAGGTTGCGCACGATCTGCCCGATCTCGTCGGCGTAGCTGGCGCTGGTCGTAAACAGCCAGGGACTGGCGGCCGCGTGGAGGGCGGGGCTGCCGGTGTAGACGCTGATCAGTGGGGTGCGGCTGCGCTCCAGGTAGGGCAGCAATGCCAGCACCTGGCTGGTGCCTGCCTGGGCGAACAGGGCGACGACGCCATCCTGCTCCACCAGCCGGCGGGCGTTCTCCAGGGTCCGCTTCGGGTCGAAGCCGTCGTCCAGCGTCACCAGGCGCACCTTGCGACCGCCGATGCCGCCCTGGGCATTGAAGTCTTCGATGGCTGCTTCGTGGGCCTCGTGCAGGGGCTGCAGGAACGGGGCCATGGGACCGGAGAGGGCGCTCGAGCGCCCGACCAGGATGTCGGTGCGGGCGCCGGTCGCTGGGCGTGCAGCCGCCTGGGGCTGGGCGAGGGCGGTGGCCGGCAGCAGTGCAGCGCAGCCTCCCGCAGCGAGGGTCTGGAGCATTCGGCGGCGGCCCGCTGCGGTCGGGAGGCGCGGCGGGGGGCCGGATGGGCGGGGCGGGTAGGGGTCATGGAAAGGGGAGCGTTCGCAGAGTGGGGTTGCCTTGGCCGGGCCTGCGCCGGCGACGCGGGGATTGTTCCCGCGGCCGTGGAGTGCGCAATCCCGGGTTTGTCCGGGTCGCCTTCAGCGGTCGCTGCCGGTGCGCTGCATGGTGGGCGAGGCCGGTGCGAGGGATTGCAGGCCCCGCACCACGTCGCCCACGACGATCACGCTCGGGCTTGCCAGGCCTTCGCGCTCGATGGTGGCGTGCAGCGCGTCCAGGGTGGTGGCGACGTGGCGCTGGTGGGCAAGGGTGGCGTGTTGCACCACGGCCACGGGCGTTCCGGCAGCCAGTCCGCCGGCCAGCAAGCCGTCCTGGATCTGCCGGGCGCTGCGCATGCCCATGTAGATCACCAGCGTCAGATGTGCCTGGCGCGCCGTGGCGGCGAGCAGGGCCCAGTCGATCCCCTGCCCGCCGGGCTGCGCATGGCCGGTGACGAGCAGCACGCCCTGCGCGTGGGCGCGGTGCGTGAGCGGCACGCCCAGGGCGGTGGGCGCCGCCAGACCCGCGGTGATGCCGTTCACTACCGCGGGCTCGATCCCTGCGGCGCGCAGCGCCTCGACTTCCTCGCCGCCTCGGCCGAAGATGAAGGGGTCGCCGCCCTTGAGCCGCACCACCGCCTCGCCCGCCCGCACCTCGGCGACCATCAGGCGTTCGATGAAGGCCTGGGGCGTGCT
>NZ_ALEE01000296.1 GCF_000282995.1 Melaminivora alkalimesophila | reverse complement strand
TGGGGCGTGCTGCAGCAGCCGCCGCGCTTGCCCACGCGGATCACGCGGGCGTCAGGCGCTGCCAGCGCCACGATGTCTTCGCTCACCAGGTCGTCGACCAGCAGCACGGTGGCGGCCTCGATCGCCCGCAGGGCCTTGAGGGTGAGCAGTTCCGGGTCGCCGGGGCCGGCGCCGACCAGTGTGCAGCTGCCAAGGGTCGTGCGCTCTAGTGGAAAGGGGTGGTCAGGCATGGGAAGGCAGCTCCTGGATGTGGCGGGCAAGTTGCAAAAGGTGGTGCAGCTGGCGTGCGAGCGGGGCCGGCAGGGGCAGGGCGCCGTCCAGCACGGCGCGGGTGTAGCGGGCAGTGGCCGCCACACCGATGTCCGTGGGCAGGCCGGGCACGTCCTGGTCGGTGCCGGGCTGCTGCGCAGCGTCGAGCACGGGCCGCCCACCGACGAAGCCGTCGTGGCGGGAGAGGCGGCGCGGGTCGGCCACGACCTCGCCTTCCAGGCCACGAGAGATGAAGAGGTGCATGCGGCGCTCGCGTGCCACGGCGCAGGACAGTTCCAGGTATTCTGCGTGGGTGTAGCTGCTCACGAGCAGTGCGGCGCCGGCGCAGGGGCTCGCCAGCTTGGCGACGCTGTGCGCCGGCGTGCGCAGGCCGATCACCTCGCGCACCGCCAGCAGGCGTGCCAGCCCCGGGTGCAGGGCGGCCGTCGCGACCTGCACCACGCTGCCGGGCGCGATGGCCCCGGGCGACGACGAGACGGGCACCCCCAGCGCCTGGAGCACCTCGCTGGCGCTGGTGCGCCGCGGCTCGGTGCGCATGCCGTGCAGCAACACCGGCAGTCCCTCGCGTGCCAGCAGCAAGGCGAGCAAGGGCGTGAGCACCGGCAGCCGGC
>NZ_ALEE01000295.1 GCF_000282995.1 Melaminivora alkalimesophila | reverse complement strand
CCGGCAGCCGGCGTGCGCCGTTGTAGCTCGGCAGGACGACCAGAGGCAGTCCGCCTGGCGGGGCTGGGACGAGGGCGGTGCGTGCCTGCAGGGCGTCGAGGAAGCCGCACATCTCAGCGACCGTCTCGCCCTTGATGCGCATGGCGAGGCAGAAGGCGCCGACCTCCAGGTCGGTCAGCTGGCCATCGAGCAGCTGGCCGAACAGGTCGGCCGCCTGGGCGCGGTCCAGGGCCCGCGCGCCGCGCGCCCCCCGGCCGATTTCCTTGAGGTAGTGGCTGATGCCCATGCTGCCGTGTTCCGCTCTGGCTGATATTCAGAAAAGCGGATTGTGATGCAGCAATGATGACTTTCAGTTATAAGTTTCTGTGGTGCAGCAGGTCGTGCCCCCCGCGCCACGCGGGTGGAGGGTCTGCTTCAGGACAGACCAGGCACCGCTTCCGGGCGCGGCCGCCATTGCCCGCCGAGCGCGCGAAACAGCGCGATGCGGTTCGCCTGCTCGGCCAGTTCCAGCGCGATCAGGCCTTGCTGGGCGGCGTACAGGCTGCGCTGCGCGTCGAGCACGGCCAGATAGCTGTCGGCGCCGAGCCGAAAGCGCGCCTCGGACAGCTCGAAGCTGCGCCGCGTCGCTGCCAGCAGCGAGCGCTGGGCGGCGAGCCGCTCGGCCAGGGTGGCGCGCTCGGCCAGTGCGTCCATGACTTCGCGGAAGGCGCCCTGGATCGCGCGCTCGTATTGCGCGAGCGCCATTTCGCGCGCCACCTCGGCTGCGCGCAGGTTGGCCCGGTTGCGCCCGGCGTCGAAGATCGGCAGGCGGATTTGCGGGGCGAAACTCCAGGTGTGGTTGCCGCCGGCGAACAGGCCCGAGAGCTCGTTGCTGGCCGTGCCCACCGAGGCCGTCAGGCTGATGGACGGGAAGAAGGCGGCGCGCGCGGCGCCGATCTGGGCGTGTGCTGCCTGCAATGCGCGCTCGGCGGCGCGGATGTCCGGGCGGGCCAGCAGCACGCTGGACGGCAGGTCGGCAGGCACCTCTGGCAGGGCGGCGGCCTGGACCGGGGGTGGAAGCGGGGCTGCCTCGGCGGGAGCACCGGTCGCCGTCTCCGATGGCCGTGCAGCAACGGAGGAGGGCCCGTCGGCCCGCAGTGCCTGGGCGCCCGGCGGCAGCAGGCGTGGGGATACCGGGGCGCCGGCGAGCAGCGCCAGCACATTGCGCCCGCGCGCCACCTGCGCCTCGTAGGCCGCCGCCTCGGTGCGGGCGCCGTCCACGGTGGTCTGCACCTGCGCGAGCGTCAAGCCGGACGCGGCGCCGAGCGCGTGGCTGCGGCGCGTGAGCTCGAGCTGGCGTTCGCGTGCCGCCAGGGTGGCGCGTGCCAGCTGCAAGCGGCGCGCGTCCGCATCCAGGCCCACCCAAGCCAGTGCCAGTTCGCTCGCCAGGCTGATACGTGCGCTGGCTTGCTGGTCCTCGCTGCGCAGGAACTCCTGCAGCGCCACCTCGTTCAGGTTGCGCACGCGGCCCCAGAAGTCGAGTTCGAAGCCCGCGAGGCCCGCGCCCACGCTGTACTGGTTGCTGGTGTTGCCGCGCCCTGCTGCCGTCAGGTCGTCGGCCGTGCGCGTGCGGCCGGCGTTGCCGCTGGCGTTGAGCGTGGGCAGCCGATCGGCCTGGGCGATGCCGTACTGCGCGCGGGCCCGCTCCACCGCGAGCACCGCCACCCGCAGATCCCGGTTGCCCGCCAGTGCCATGTCGAGCAGGGCGCGCAGCCGCTCGTCCTGGACGAAGTCGGAAGCGGTCACCGCGGCCGACGCCAGCGGCGGCGCCTCGTCCGTGGCAGGAGTGCCCGTCTGCAGCGTGGCCGGCACGGGCAGTGGCGGCGCCTGGTACGGCGGCGCGAGCGACGTGCAGCCTGGAAGCAGGCCGAGGGCAAGCACGCCGAGCAGCGCGGCGCGCAGGGCAGAGGGCAGGCGGAGCAGGCCCATGCGGGGGCGATGGGGTGGACGCTTCATGGCGCGGTGGCGGGTTGGCCGGGGTCGGCAGGGCTGCCCGCGGCG
Organism: Melaminivora alkalimesophila; assembly: GCF_000282995.1. GTDB lineage: Bacteria > Pseudomonadota > Gammaproteobacteria > Burkholderiales > Burkholderiaceae_C > Melaminivora > Melaminivora alkalimesophila. The sequence continues at coordinate 4,249 of NZ_ALEE01000295.1, read as the reverse complement.
GCGGTCGGGGCGCGGCGCGTGAACAGCCGGCGCACGACCAGGAAAAACACCGGCACGAAGAAAATGCCCAGCAGCGTGGAGAACACCATGCCGCCGAGCACGGCGGTGCCGATCGCCTGGCGCCCGCCCGCACCGGCGCCGGTGCCGATGGCCAGCGGCAGCACGCCGAAGCCAAACGCCAGCGAGGTCATGAGGATGGGGCGCAGGCGCAGGCGCACGGCCTGCACGGTGGCGTCGATCAGGGACAGTCCGCGCTCCTGCAGCTGCACCGCGAACTCGACGATCAGGATGGCGTTCTTGGACGCGAGGCCGACGGTGGTGAGCAGGCCGACCTGGAAATACACGTCGTTGGCCATGCCGCGCGTGTAGGTGGCGACGAGCGCGCCGATCACGCCCAGCGGCACCGCCAGCATGACCGAGACCGGCACGCTCCAGCTCTCGTAGAGGGCCGCCAGGCACAGGAACACGAACAGGATGGACACGGCGTACAGCATCGGCGCCTGCGCGCCCGACTGGCGCTCCTGCAGCGAGGCGCCGGTCCACTCGAAGCCGATGCCGGGCGGCATCTTCGCCATGATGGCCTCGACCGCGGCCATGGCGTCGCCGGAGCTTGCCCCTGGCGCCGTGTTGGCGTCCATCTCCAGGGCCGGGCTGCCGTTGTAGCGCATGAGCTGGGGCGAGCCACTGGTCCAGGTGGTGGTGGCGAAGGAGGAAAAGCGCACCATCTCGCCGTTCTTGTTGCGCACCGACCACTGGCCGATGTCCTGCGGCAGCATGCGCCAGGGCGCATCGCCCTGCAGGTAGACGCGCTTGACGCGGCCGTTGTGGATGAAGTCGTTCACGTAGGAGCCGCCCAAGGCCGAGGACAGCACCTGGTTGATGTCGCTGGTGGACAGGCCGAGCGCGGCGGCCTTGCGGTCGTCCACCACGACCTTGAGCTCGGAGGTGTCGTCGAAGCCCGTGGTGCGCATGTTGATCAGCTGCGGCACCTCGCGCGCTGCGGCGATCATGTCGTCCTTGGCCTGGACCAGCGCATCGTGGCCCAGGCCGTTCAGGTCCTTGAGCACGAAGTTGATGCCGGCGCTGGAGCCCAGGCCGCGCACCGGCGGCGGCAGCGTGACGAAGATGCGGGCGTCGCGGATGCGCGCCAGGTCCTTGTTGGCCTGGCGGGCGATGGCGTCCGCCGACTGCGAGGGCAGCGGCCGCTCGTCCCAGGACGTGAGGCGCACGAACATGCTGCCCGAGCTCTGGTTGCCGTTGAAACCCAGGATGGCGTTGGTGCTGAAGACCTCCGGCCGGTCCTTGAAATACAGGCGCACCTGGTCCATCACGTCCGCCAGGCGTGCGTCGGTCGCGCCTGAGGGCAGCGTCACGTTCACGCGCACGAAGCCCTGGTCCTCGTTGGGCAGGAAGGAGGTCGGCAGGGCGCGGAACATGAGGGCCACGGCCGCCAGGATCGCGCCGAACAGCAGCGCCATGCGCAGCGTGCGGTGCAGCAGGCGCGCCACGGCGCCCTGGTAGCGCGTGGCGTTGCGGTCGAAGTGGTGGTTGAACCACGCAAAGAACCGGTCCAGCACGCCGAGCACGCCCGCGCGCGGCGCCCGGCCGCTCTTGTGCGGAATGGGTTTCAGGATGGAGGCGCACAGCGCCGGCGTGAGCGTCAGCGCGACGAACACCGACAGCGCCATGGCGGCGACGATGGTCACCGAAAACTGTCGGTAGATCACACCCACCGAACCGGCGAAGAAGGCCATGGGAACGAACACCGCCGACAGGGTCAGGCCAATGCCGACCAGCGCCGGCGTGATCTCGCGCATCGACTTGCGCGTCGCTTCCCTTGCGGGCAGGCCTTCCTCGCTCATCACGCGCTCGACGTTCTCCACCACCACGATGGCGTCGTCCACCAGCAGGCCGATGGCCAGCACCAGCGCGAACATGGTCAGCATGTTGATGGAGTAGCCCATCGCCGAGAGCACGCCCAGGGTGCCCAGCAGCACCACCGGCACGGCGACTGCCGGGATCAAGGTGGCGCGCAGGTTCTGCAGGAAGATGAACATCACCAGCGTCACCAGCAGCATCGCCTCGGCCAGCGTCTTCACCACCTCGCGCAGCGAGGCGCGCACGAAGGGCGTCGTGTCGGAGCTCACGAAGCCCGTGATGCCGTCGGGAAAGTAGGGCGCCAGCTCGGCGATCTTGGCCGCCACGGCGTCCGCCACCTGCATGGCGTTGGCGCCGTCGGCCAGCACGATGCCGAGGCCCGCGCCTGGCTGGCCGTTCAGGATCGAGCGCACGGTGAGCGAATCGGCCTCCAGCGCCACGCGCGCCACGTCGGCCATGGTGACCACCGAGCCATCGGGCAGGGCGCGCAGCACGATGTCCTGGAATTCCTCGACGGTCTGCAGCTTGGAGCGCGCCGTCACCGTGGCGTTCAGCATCTGCCCCGGCACGGCCGGCAGCGACCCGAGCTGGCCGGCCGAGACCTGCACGTTCTGGGCGTTGAGCGCCGCCATCAGGTCCGAGGGCATCAGCGCGTACTTCTCCAGCAGCGTCGGGTCCATCCAGATGCGCATGGCGTAGTTGGTGCCGAACACCGTCACGTCGCCCACGCCATCGACGCGCGCGATCACGTCCACCACGTTGCTGGTCAGGTAGTCGCCGATGGTCACCTGCGACACGTGCGGGTCGGGCGAGGTGAAGACGTAGGTGACGAGGTAGTCCTGTCCGCCCTTGTTGACGAACACGCCCCGGCTCTTCACCGCCTCGGGCAGGCGGTTCATGGCGCCCTGCAGCTTGTTTTGCACCTGCACCTGGGCGACGTCGATGTCGGCGCCGGGCGCAAAGGTCAGCGTGGTGCGCGAGCGGCCCGCCGAGTCGCTGGTGGACTGCATGTACAGCAGGTTGTCCAGGCCCTTGAGCTGTTGCTCGATGACCTGGGTGACGGAGTTTTCCACCGTCTCGGCCGAGGCGCCGGTGTAGGTGGTGTTGATGGTCACGCGCGGCGGGGCGATGTCGGGGTACATCTCCAGCGGCAGCGTGAAGATCGACAGCGCGCCGGCCAGCATGATGACGATGGCCAGCACCCAGGCAAAGACCGGGCGGTTGATGAAGAACTGCGCCATGGCTGCTTCAGCCTGCGTTGCCGGCGGCGGCCGCAGGGGCCTCGGCCTTGCCTTGGCTGCGCGGCGTCCAGGGCACGGGCCGCACGCTGTCGCCCGGGCGCACGCGCTGCGAGCCGTCCACCAGGATGCGCTCGCCCGCGGCCAGCCCCGACAGCACCTCCCAGCGGTTGCCCACGGCCGCGCCGGTCACGATGCGCCGGCGCTCCACCTTGTCCTCGGGCGTCACGACCAGCACGCTCGCGTTGCCGGCGGGGTCGCGCGCCACCGCCTGCTGCGGCGCCAGCAGCGCCTCCTCGTTCACGCCCGCCTCCAGCACGGCGCGCACGTACATGCCGGGCATGAGCAGGCCGTCGGGGTTGGGCAGCTCGGCGCGCAGCACGATGGCACCGGTGCCGGGGTTGACCTGCACGCCGCTGAACTGCAGCCGCCCGGTCTGGGCGTAGGTGCTGCCGTCGTCCAGCACGATCGCCACGCGCGCCGCCTCGCCGTTGCCGTCGCGGCGGATGCGGCCGCTGGCCAGCTCATTCTTCAGGCGCAGCAGCTCGGTGCTGGACTGCGTGATGTCCACGTAGAGCGGATCCAGCCGCGTCACGGTGGTCAGCGCCGCCGCCTGGTTGGCCGTGACCAGCGCGCCGGGCGTCACGGTGGAGGTGCTGGTGCGCCCGGCGATGGGCGACTTGACCTGCGTGTAGCCGAGGTTGATGCGTGCCGTGCGCACGGCGGCGCTCGCCACCTCGACATCCGAGCGCGCCAGCTGGGCGGCGGCCTGGCTGTCGTCGTGCACCTGGCGGCTGATGGCATCGATCTTGACCAGCTCGGCGTTGCGCCGGGCATTGGATTCGGCCGTGGCCAGCGCCGCGCGCGCCTTCGACAGCTGCGCCTCGGCGGCCGCCAGCGCGGCCTCGAAGCCGGCCGGGTCGATCTGGTAGAGCACCTGGCCGGCCCGCACTTCGGCGCCCTCGGTGAACAGGCGCTTTTGCACGATGCCGCCCACCTGGGGGCGGATCTCGGCCGCCAGGGAGGCGGTGGTGCGTCCGGGCAGCTCGGTGGTGACGACCTGGCGCTCTGGTGCCACCACCACCACGCCCACTTCGGGCGCGGGTGGCGGTGCGGCCGGCGCGGGCGGCTGC
>NZ_ALEE01000294.1 GCF_000282995.1 Melaminivora alkalimesophila | reverse complement strand
CGCCGCAAGCCGCCACCACCAGCAGCGCCAAGAGGCCTGCCGTCCTGGCGATCGCCCCGCTGGGTGCGCGCGCCCGGGTGGGCCGCGGGGCGGGAGGCAAGGCAGGGCAATCTCTGGACAAGGCAGTGGTCATGAACGGCAGGGCTTCAGGTCCGGGAAGGGCAGTGTGGCGGGGCACGCGCGGCGGGGCCGCCGGCGGCGCGCAGCACCCG
>NZ_ALEE01000293.1 GCF_000282995.1 Melaminivora alkalimesophila | reverse complement strand
CGCCGAGCAGCGCACCATGAACAGCTACCAGGCGGGCGTGTCGGCCTACAGCGCCGTCATCGCGGCGCAGACCACGGCGCTGAACGCGCGGCGCAGCGTGCTGCAGCTGCAGCTGCAGCGCCAGCAGGCGCTGGTGGCGCTGGTGCAGGCGCTCGGGGGCGGCTGGGTCGCGCCCTGGGTGCACGCCGGCGACTGAGCGCTGCGCCGCGGCGTCAGCCGTGCAGCTGCGATTCGAGCTGGCGCAGGCGCTGGCGCAGCGCGGTCACTTCCTCGATCAGGTCGGCCGTGAGGCCCGCCAGCTGCGGATCGGCGCCAAAGGTGGATTCCAGGCGCGCCAGGCGCCGCGCGCGCACCACGGTGGCGCTGCTGAAGTGCCAGCCGCTACCATCCGGCTCGGCCTGCAGCAGGCCGGCCGACAGGCGCTCGCTGACCCAGCCGGGTTCCATGCAACAGGCGCGCGCCAGCTCTTCCAGGCTCAAGGGACCGTGCTCGTCCAGCAGCTCGGCCAGGGCGCGGACGGCGGTGGGGGAATCGGAGGGGGCCATGGCGGTCAGGCTCCTTGCGTGTGGCGGGGGTTGAACGAGGCGAAGGCGCGGGCGAACTGGCGATACGCCTCGCGCTGGGCGTCGGTGGCGGCCGGAGGCAGCGACACGTACAGCTCCAGGTACAGGTCGCCCGGGGTGGCTGCCGGGATGCCGCGGCCTTTCAGGCGCAGCTTGCGCCCGGGCCGCCAGCCGGCCGGCACCGTGACCTCGACGGTCGCGCCGCCCGGCGTGCGCACCTCGATCGGGCCGCCAAGCTCGGCTTCCCAGGGCGCGATGGCCACGCTCTGGTAGACGTCGCGGTCCTCGGCGCGCCAGCGCGCGTCGGGCCTGAACTGCACCTCCAGGAACAGGTCTCCGGCCGGCGCGCCGCCCACGCCCGGGCCGCCCTGGCCGGCCAGGCGGATGAGCTGGCCCTCGCGCACACCTTTGGGGATGCTGACCTGCAGCTGGCGCTCCTCGTTGACCAGGCGGCCCTGCGCGTCCAGGCGCGCACCGCGCAGGCTGAGCATGCGCTCGGCGCCGTGGTAGGCGTCCTGCAGGTCGAGCTCGATGCGCGCGTGCTGGTCGCTGCCGCGCTGCTCGCCGCGCGGGCGGGCGCCGGCCGGGTGTGGCCCGCCGCCCGCATGGCGTGCGCGCGCGGCGCGACCGAACAGTTCCTCGAAGAAGTCGCTGAACTGGGCGCCGTCCATGCCAGCGGCGCCCTCGGGTCCGTCCGTGAACTCGAAGCCCGCATCCCAGTTCGGTGGCGGCCGGAAGCCCTGGCCGGCACCGTGCGGCGCAGCACGGCCGAGCTGGTCGTAGGCGGCGCGCTTCTCCGGGTCGGACAGCACCGTGTTGGCCTCGTTGACTTCGGCCATGCGCGCAGCCGCGTCCGGCTCCTTGCTCACGTCGGGGTGGTACTTGCGCGCCAGCCTGCGGTAGGCCTTCTTGATGTCGTCGGCCGTGGCATCGCGCGGCACGTCGAGCACCTTGTAGTAGTCCTTGAACTCCATGCGTCCTCCATGTGCGTCGGGCGTTGCGTCCCGCCGTCGGGGGAACTTTAGCGCCTCGCTGCCCGGCCGCGTGTAGGCCGGCAAGGGCTTTTCCGGCCCGCGCGGCCAGAGCCTGCGCGGGAGGCGGCTCAGCCGGCCGCCAACGGCAGCGCCGGCTCGAACTTGGCGCGGCGCGTGGCGAAGAAGGCGCGCACGTTGCGCACGTTGGCATCCTGGGTGAAGAGCCGCTGGCCGAGCGCCAGGTGCGCGGGCATGTCCGCCACATGCACCACCAGCACGAAGTCCGGCCCGGGCGAGACGCGCCAGCACTGCTGCACCGCCGGCTCGGCCACGGCGCGCGCCTCGAAGGCATCGAGGTGCTCGGCGCCCTGGCGGTCCAGCGACACCTCGACGATGGCCGTCAGGCCATGGCCCTGCAGCGCCGCCAGCCGCTCGGGCCGCACCAGCGCCACCTGGCGCTCGATCAGGCCGCTGTCGTGCAGCCGGCGCACGCGCCGCAGGCAGGTGGCGGGCGAGATGCCCATGCGCTCGGCCAGGGCCTGGTTGCTGAGCGAGGCATCGTGCTGCAGCTGCTCCAGCAAGCGCCGGTCCAGTGCGTCCAGTGAGAAATCAGATTCCGAAAAATCACCAATCATTGTCAATTTATTTCTCGTACGCTGTTGTGGCGAACATTATTTCCAATTAATCAGAAATATGGAAGCAAATTTCATGGCTGCAGGCCTAGCATCGACCCGTCTTCTTTCTTCCAGGTTCAAGGATCCCCATGTGCGGCATCGTCAGCGCAGTTTCCCGGCGCAACATCGTTCCCATCCTCGTGCAGGGCCTGCAGCGCCTCGAATACCGCGGCTATGATTCCTGCGGCGTGGCGGTGCATGCCCAGAGCCTGCCGGGACAGCCGGGCAGCGGACTGGTGCGCGCGCGCAGCACGGCGCGCGTGGCCGAGCTGCTGGCCCAGGTCGAGCAGACCGGCCTGCAGGCCGCCACCGGCATCGCCCACACCCGCTGGGCCACGCACGGCGCGCCCGAGGTGCACAACGCCCACCCGCACTTCAGCCACGGCCCGGGCGTGGCGCCCGCCGAGGCCGAGCGGCCGGGCCGCGTGGCGCTGGTGCACAACGGCATCATCGAGAACCACGAGGCGTTGCGCGCCGAACTGGAGGGGCGCGGCTACGTCTTCTCCAGCCAGACTGACACCGAGGTCATCGCCCACCTGGTGGACAGCCTCTACGACGGCGACCTGTTTTCCGCCGTGCGCGCGGCCGTGGCCCGGCTGCGGGGCGCCTTCGCGATCGCCGTGATCCACCGTGACGAGCCGCACCGCGTGGTCGGCGCGCGTGCCGGCT
>NZ_ALEE01000292.1 GCF_000282995.1 Melaminivora alkalimesophila | reverse complement strand
GCGCGCGTGCCGGCTCGCCGCTGGTGCTGGGCGTGGGCTCGCACCAGGAAGCGGGCGAGCACTTCCTCGCCAGCGACGCCATGGCGCTGGCCGGCGTCACGGACCAGATCGTCTACCTGGAAGAGGGCGACCTGGTGGACCTGCAGCTGGGCCGCTACTGGATCGCCGGCGCCGATGGCCAGCCGCTCTCGCCTGCCGAGCGGCCGGTGCGCACCGTGCTCGCGCACAGCGGCGCCGCCGAGCTGGGCCCCTACCGCCACTACATGCAAAAGGAGATCTTCGAGCAGCCCGGGGCGCTGGCGGACACGCTCGACGGCGTGCAGGGCATCGTGCCCGAGCTCTTCGATGGCGCGCAGACGGCCGCCTGGCGCGTGTTCCAGGAGATCGACCGCGTGCTGATCCTGGCCTGCGGCACCAGCTACTACAGCGGCCTGACGGCGCGCTACTGGCTGGAGGGCATCGCCGGCATCCCCACCCAGGTGGAGGTGGCGAGCGAATACCGCTACCGCACCAGCGTGCCCGATCCGCGCACCCTGGTGGTCACCATCAGCCAGTCCGGCGAGACCGCCGACACCCTGGCGGCCTTGCGCCATGCCAAGAGCCTGGGAATGCGCCACACGCTCACGGTGTGCAACGTCGCGACCAGCGCCATGGTGCGCGAGTGCGAGCTGGCCTACGTCACGCGCGCCGGCGTGGAGATCGGCGTGGCCTCGACCAAGGCCTTCACCACCCAGCTGGCCGGCCTGTTCCTGCTGACCCTGGCGCTGGCGCAGGCCAAGGGACGGCTGTCCGAGGAGGACGAGGCGCGCCACCTGCAGGCGCTGCGCCACCTGCCCGTGGCGCTGCAGGCGGTGCTGGCGCTCGAACCCCAGGTCATCGGCTGGGCCGAGGAGTTCGCGCGCAAGGAACACGCGCTGTTCCTCGGCCGCGGCCTGCACTATCCGATCGCCCTGGAAGGCGCGCTCAAGCTCAAGGAGATCAGCTACATCCACGCCGAGGCCTACCCGGCCGGCGAGCTCAAGCACGGGCCGCTGGCGCTGGTGACCAGCGAGATGCCGGTGGTCACCGTCGCCCCCAACGACGAACTCCTGGACAAGCTCAAGAGCAACATCCAGGAAGTGCGCGCGCGCGGCGGCGTGCTGTACGTGCTGGCGGATGCCGACACGCGCATCGACCACAGCGAGGGCATCCACGTCATCCGCATGCCCGAGCACTATGGCGTGCTGTCGCCGCTCCTGCACGTCGTGCCGCTGCAGCTGCTGGCCTACCACACGGCCTGCGCGCGCGGAACGGATGTCGACAAGCCCAGAAACCTTGCCAAGAGTGTCACGGTCGAATGACCGTGGCGCTCTTGGGGCGGCGCAGCCGCCGCGCGCAGCGCCAAGGTTTCTGGGCTTGCGGCGAAGGCTCATGCCGGCGCAGCCGGCGTGAAGCTGCGCAGCAGCGGGCCGCAGCCACAAGCCGCGCGACCTTGCCAAGAGTGTCACGGTCGAATGACCGTCGCACGAAAGAAAGGAAATTCATGCCCCTACTCGCCACCTTCCCGACGCTCGCCGCCGGCATCCTCGCGCTCACGGCATTGGCCGGCTGCGGCGCCCGCCCGGCACCCGCGCCGGCCGTCGGCATGGCCAACCCGGCCTCGGTGTATTGCGCGCAACGCGGCGGCACGCTGAAAATCGTCCGTGGCCCAGAGGGCGAGCGGGGCATGTGCCACCTGCCGGAGGGGACGGTGGTGGAGGAGTGGGAGCTGTTTCGCCGCGACCACCCGCAGCGTTGACCGAATGAACAGGGGCGCTGCCGGTAGGATGCCGACCTTGTGAAACACCCCGTCGCCACCCGCCTGCGCGCCCTGCGCCGCCAGGGCTTTCGCCGCCGCCACAACCGCCCCGGTGCCCCGCCGGGTTCGCTCGAACCCGTCGCCAGCGTGCAGGACGCGGCCGCACAGCCGCCCGCGCGGCTGCTGCTGATGCACTACGCCAGCGAGGGCGAGGTGGTCGAGCTGCCGGAACCCCCCATCGAGGCCGCTGCCGCTGCGGCCGCCGATGCGCAGCGCGTCGTCTGGCTGCACCTGCAGGGCCTGCCCACGCCGCAGCAGCTCCAGGCCCTGCGGGAGGCCTTCGACCTGCATCCGCTGGCGCTCGAAGACGTGCTGCACCGCGGCCAGCGCGCCAAGGCCGAGGCCTACGAGGCGCACCAGTTCGTCGTCCTGAACTTGGTGCAGCGCGACCGCGACGGGGACGCCTGCCGCGTGGACCAGCTCAGCCTGTTCCTGGGCCACAACTTCGTGATCAGCATCAACGACGGCAGCGCCGACGTGTTCGAGCCCGTGCGCCAGCGCATCCGCGCCAACGGCAAGATCCGCCGCCTGGGTGCCGACTATTTGCTGTATGCGCTGCTCGACACCCTCGTCGATTCGGGTTTCCCGCTGCTCGACGCGCTGGGCGACGAGCTGGAGGCGCTGGAGGACGAGATCCTGCAGGACGCCGACCAGGAGGCGCGCAACAAGCTGCATTACGCCAAGCGCGAGCTGGTGGTGATGCGCCGTGCCTGGTGGCCGCAGCGCGAGGTCATCGCCACGCTGATGCGCGACGACGCGCCCTTCATCCGCGACGCCACGCGCGTCTACCTGCGCGACTGCCACGACCACAGCGTGGTCATCATCGACTTCGTCGAAACCTACCGCGAGATGGCGTCCAGCCTGCTGGACGTCTACCTCTCGGCCGTCAGCCAGCGCATGAACAACATCATGAAGGCGCTGACCATCGTCGCCACCATCTTCCTGCCGCTGACCTTCATCACCGGGGTGTACGGCATGAACTTCGACACCGAAAGCCGCTTCAACATGCCCGAGCTGCACTGGCGCTACGGCTATCTGTACGTGCTGGCGCTCATGGCGGCGATCGTCGGCGCGATGCTCTGGTTCTTTCGGCGCCGGCGCTGGCTCTGAGCCTGGGCAGTGCCGCCTTGCCGCACGCGCGGCCGGGCGCCGGGCGGATGGGCAGGGCGATGCCTGTCCTACAGACGGCAGGCGCGCGCCCTTCCTAGGATGGCTGGACCGTATGTACCGCCAGGCGCGCCGCTGCAGCGCCCGGCTCGTTTTGCAATGTTCTGTCCAACGCTTTCCATTTGCGCCCGCGCCGCCCATCCCCGCAAGGGCGCCGCCACTGCCCCCCTGCTTCCCGTGCGCGGCGCGGACCGGGGCCTCGGCGCCTGCCCGCCTTTCCACGGCGTGGCCCGCGAGGTGGCACCGGTCCGGCCCGCGCCCGCCGGCAGGGGGCGATGATGGGTCCAATGCACCGCCGGGGCGCGCGCCGCATCGGCGTGCCGCACGCGCCGCCCACGGCCTGGCAGTGCTGGCTGCAAGACCACGTGCGCCCCGCAGGCCAGCCGCTGGTGCGCGCGCACGAACGCCTGGTCGTGCTGGCGCCGCACCCGGACGACGAGGTGCTTGCCTGCGCGCTGCTGATGCAGCAGCACGCGGCACGCGGCGGCGCGCTGCACATCCTGGGCGCCACCGACGGCGAGGCCAGCCACGGCGAGGAAGGTGCGCTGGTGCAGCAGCTGCAGCAGGCGCGTTGCGCGGAGCGGCGCGAGGGCCTGGCGCGGCTCGGCTTGGGCCAGGTGCCGGTCACGCCGCTGCACCTGCCCGACGGTGGCGTGTCCGGCGCCGGGGCGCGGCTGCATGCGCTCCTGATGCAGTTCCTGCGGCCGGGGGACGTGCTGCTCACCACTTGGCGCCTGGACGGTCCCCCGGACCACGAATGTTGCGGCCGCGTGGCCTGTGACGTGGCCCGGCGCCTGGGGCTGCGCCTGCTGCAGGCGCCGGTGTGGATGTGGCACTGGGCCGAGCCCGGCTGCGCGCGCATCGACTGGCCGGCCCTGCGCTCCATCGGCGCGCCGCGCCAGGCGGTGGAGGCCAAGGCGTGGGCGCTGCAGGCGCACCGCAGCCAACTCCTGCCGCGCCCCGGCGGCCGGCCGCC
>NZ_ALEE01000291.1 GCF_000282995.1 Melaminivora alkalimesophila | reverse complement strand
CGGCCGCCGGTGCTGGACGCAGCGATCGTGGAGCGCGCCGGCTGGGCGCGCGAATATTTCTTCCTGTGAGGCGGCGGCGGCGCAGGCGCGGCCCCGTCCGACAGCCGGCTGCGGTCCGGGACGCAGCCGGCCGCGTCCCGGGCGCGCCATGATGGCGGGCATTGCCATGCCTTGGAGGAGCCCATGCCCGAACCCCTCTCTCCCCTGCCTGCCGTCGACCAGGCCCTGGACCGTGCCGCCCGGGACCGCCCGCGCGACCGGGGTCGCTTCACGCAGTATGGCCTGCGCAGCGATCCGCGCCCGGAGCCCGGCGACCGCACCAACCCCGGAACGGGAGACCATCCGCGCCGCTTCGGCGCCAGTGGAGATCCCGGCAGCTACGCCAACCGGCCGGCCGATGCGCAGGGACCCCAGGTGCACGACCAGGCTTCGGACGCCCCGGCGCACCCAGGCACGCCATGAAGCCGGTGGGCGTTCCCTGGGCAAGGAGCGCGCGCGGGCGCGCCGGGCCCGGCCCGCTGCCTGAGCCCGTGCCGCCGCCCCCGATGCCCCCGATCCCGGCTCCATCGGAAAATCCCTGGCCCGACCCACCCCCGGTGGAGGACCCACCGCCCCCGGGGCCGCCTCCGGCGCCGGTGATCGACCCCCCGCTGCACCACTGAGCGCAGCACGCCGCATGGCGTGTTGCCCTACAAGGGCGGCCCCCGGGCCGCCACTATCATCGCGTGGCATTGCTTACTGAAGGTCACAGATGCCCGCTTCGTCCCTCCCGCGCCGGCCTGCCGTGCGGCCCGGCACCGGTCTGCCCCTGCGCCTGTTGTCCGGCTTCATCCTCGCTGCGGTGGCGGCGATGCTCATCGCCGTCCTGACCTGGCGCGCCAACGAGGAGCGCGCTCAGGTGGTGGCGGAGATGAACGCCACGGTGGACGCGATCGCGCAGATCCAGCTGGTGTGGGCCCACCTGAAGAACGCCGAGTCGGCCCAGCGCGGCTACCTGCTGACGGGCGACGACAACCTGCTTGCTCCCTACACGATTGCCCAGGGCGCGCTGCCGGTCGAGCTGGAAAAGCTCGGCTTCTACGAGCGCGGCTCGGTGCTCAGGAAACAGCGTTTCGACCAGCTGCGCGGCCAGGCGCAGCGCAAGATGGAAGAGCTCGCCCGGATGATCGAGCTGCAGCGCGACGGGCGGCGGGACGAGGCCCTGGCCATCATGCGCACCGAGGCCCGCGTGACCATGGAGGCGATCCGCGCCATGGTGGGCGAGCTGCTGGAGGACGAGCGCGAGGAGCTGCAGGGGCGGCGCGCCGCCTGGGAGGGCGCCTTCGGCACCGCCACGTACCTGGTCTGGGTGAGCACCACGGTGCTGCTGATCCTCATCTGCGTGGCCGCCGTGCTGGCGGTCGCCGAACACCGCAACCGCGAGCGCGAGAGTTGGATCAAGACCGGCCTGGTCGGCCTGGGCGCCCGGTTGCAGGGCGAGCAGCGCCTGCACGAGCTGGCGCCGCTGATCCTGGAATACCTGGCCCACTGGCTGGACGCCAAGGTGGGCGCCATGTACGTCACCGAAGGCCACGGCAGCTACCAGCGGGTGGGCGGCTTCGCGCTGCTGCCGGACGCGCCGCCGACGGTGGTGCGCGTCGGCGAGGGGCTGGTCGGTCAGGCGCTGCGCACGCGCACCCTGATGCAGGTGCGCGACGTACCGGCCGGCTACCTGCCGGTGAATTCGGGCACCGGGCAGGCGGCTCCGTCGGAGCTGGCGATCCTGCCGGTGACGCTGGGCGGCATGGTGCTGGCGGTGGTGGAGCTGGGGCTGTTCACCCCGCTGCAGACCGAGGGGCTGGATTTCCTGCGGCGCGCGGAAGAGCTGCTCGCGGCGGCGGTGCGCGGCGCCCTGGATCGCGGCCGCCTGCAGGCCCTGCTGGACGAGACGCAGCGCCAGTCCGAGGAGCTGCAGGCGCAGCAGGAGGAGCTGCGCGTCAACAACGAGGAGCTCGAGCAGCAAAGCCGCGCCCTGCAGGAATCCCAGGCGCAGATGCAGGCCCAGCAGACGGCGCTGGAGGAGTCGAACGCGCAGCTGGAGGAGCAGGCCCAGGAGCTGGAATACCAGAAGGAGCAGCTGCTGCGCACGCAGGACGCGCTGGAGGCGAAGAACGACGAACTGGCCCAGGCGAGCCGCTACAAGAGCGAGTTCCTCGCGAACATGAGCCACGAGCTGCGCACGCCGCTCAACTCCAGCCTGATCCTGTCGAAGCTGCTGGCGGACAACAAGGCGGGCAACCTGTCGCCCGAGCAGGTCCGCTACGCCCAGACCATCCACAGCGCTGGCAACGACCTGCTGGCGCTGATCAACGACATCCTGGACCTGGCCAAGATCGAGGCCGGCCAGACGCGCGTGGAGATCGACGACGTGCAGGTGGCGCGCCTGGTGGACGAGGTGGTCGAGCCGCTGCGGCCGGTGGCCCAGGAAAAGGGGCTGGCGCTGACCGTGGAGATCGAGCCGGGCGCGCCGGCGCAGATCCGCTCCGATGCGCAGCGCGTGGCGCAGATCCTGAAGAACCTGCTGTTCAACGCCCTCAAGTTCACCGAGCGCGGCGAGGTGGGCGTGCGCGTCTCGGCCCATCCGCAGGGCGGGCTGGACTTTGCCGTCCACGACACCGGCATCGGCATCGCCCCGCACCAGCAGGAACAGATGTTCGAGGCCTTCCGGCAGGCCGACGGCAGCATGCACCGCAAGTACGGCGGCACCGGCCTGGGCCTGTCGATCTCGCGCAACCTGGCGCAGCTGTTGGGCGGGCACATCGCCGTGCGCAGCACGCTGGGCGAGGGCAGCGTGTTCACGCTGACGCTGCCGCTGGAGGCCCCCGGCGCCGCGGCACTGCCGATCATGGCGCCCCTGCCGCCGAGGCCCCATGCCGCGCTCGCCCCGCCCCCCGCGCCGGCCGCGGCCGATGCCCTGGCCGCCCCGCGGCCGCCGGCCGAAGGGGCGAGCGCCGCCCCCATGCCGGAAGACGACCGCGCGCGCATCCAGCCCGGGCGGCGGCTGATCCTGGTGATCGAGGACGACCCGCACTTCGCCTCCGTGCTCTACGACCTGGTGCACGAGATGGACTTCCAGTGCATCGTCACCGCCTCCGGGCGCGAGGGGCTGGCGCTGGCGCAGGAACACCTGCCCAGCGGCGTGCTGCTCGACATGAACCTGCCGGACTACTCCGGCCTGGGCGTGCTCGACCAGCTCAAGCACGACCCAGCCACGCGCCACATTCCGGTGCACGTCATCTCCGTGGCGGACTACTCGCGCAAGGCGCTGGAGCAGGGCGCCGTCGGCTATGCGCTCAAACCTGTGCAGCGCGACGAACTGGTCGAGGCGATCCGCCGCATGGAGGCCAAGTTCACGCAGAGGCTGCGCCGCCTGTTGGTGGTCGAGGACGACGAGCGCCAGCGCGAGAGCATGTGCGCGCTGCTGGCCGCCGACGACGTGGAGATCCAGAGCGCCGCCACGGCGCAGCAGGCGCTGGAGCTGTTGCGCGCCGGCACCTTCGACTGCATGGTCATGGACCTGAACCTGCCGGACCTGTCCGGCTACGAGCTGCTCAAGCAGATGGCCGGGCAGGGCGACATGCCCTTCCCCCCGGTCATCGTCTACACCGGCCGCTCGCTGTCGCACGAGGAGGAGCGCGAGCTGCGCCGCTATTCCAAGTCGATCATCATCAAGGACGTGCGCTCGCCCGAGCGGCTGCTCGACGAGGTGACGCTGTTCCTGCACCAGGTGGAGTCCTCGCTGCCGGCCGACCTGCGCCGGCTGCTGC
>NZ_ALEE01000290.1 GCF_000282995.1 Melaminivora alkalimesophila | reverse complement strand
GCTGCTGCAGCAGGCGCGCAGCCGCGACGACGCCTTCGACGGGCGCACCATCCTGGTGGTGGAGGACGACGTGCGCAACGTCTTCGCGCTGTCCAGCGTGCTCGAGCCGACCGGCGCGCGCGTGCAGATCGCGCGCAACGGGCGCGAGGCGCTGGAGCAGCTGGAGCGCGCCGGCCAGGGCGAGCACCCGCCGGTAGATCTGGTGCTGATGGACATCATGATGCCGGAGATGGACGGCCTGACGGCGATGCGCGAGATCC
>NZ_ALEE01000289.1 GCF_000282995.1 Melaminivora alkalimesophila | reverse complement strand
CGATGCGCGAGATCCGCAAGCGGGTCGAGTGGCGCCGCCTGCCGATCATCGCGCTCACCGCCAAGGCGATGAAGGACGACCAGGAGAAATGCCTGGCAGCCGGGGCGAGCGACTACATCGCCAAGCCGCTGGACGTGGAGAAGCTGCTGTCGCTGGTGCGCGTGTGGATGCCCAAGTGAGCCGCCGCCCGGAGGAATGAGCCGTGCCACAAGCCCGCCGGACCGCCGAGATCGAGCAGCAACTGCTGGTGGAGGCCATCTACCGCCGTTACCACTACGATTTCCGGGGCTATGCCCAGGCCTCGCTGCGCCGGCGCCTGCAGACCGCCCTCACGCACTTTGGCTGCAGCAGCCTGTCGCAGCTGCAGCACCTGGTGCTGCACGACCCGGCGGTGTTCCCGCAGCTGCTGCAGTACCTGACGGTGCAGGTCAGCGACATGTTCCGCGACCCGGAGTACTTCCGCGCGCTGCGCGAGAAGGTGGTGCCGATCCTGCGCACCTACCCGTCGCTGAAGATCTGGATCGCCGGCTGCAGCGCCGGCGAGGAAGTCTGGTCCATGGCCATCCTGCTGCGCGAGGAGGGGCTGCTGGAGCGTTCGCTGATCTATGCGACCGACATCAACGCGGCGGCGCTGCACAAGGCCGAGGCGGGCGTGTACGAGATCGAGCGTGTGCCCGGCTTCAGCGAGAACCACGCGCGCTCGGGCGGGCGCAGCTCGCTGTCCGAGCACTACAGCGCCGCCTATGGCCGGGTGGTGTTCGACAAGAGCCTGCGCCGCCACATCGTGTTCTCCGACCACAGCCTGGCGACCGACAGCGTCTTTGCCGAGATGCAGCTGATCTCCTGCCGCAACGTGCTGATCTATTTCGAGCGCCCGCTGCAGGACCGGGCCATCGGCCTGTTCCACGAATCGCTGTGCCGGCGCGGCTTCCTCGGGCTGGGCAGCAAGGAATCGCTGCGCTTTTCCGCGCACGGCGGGCAGTTCGAGGAGTTCGCCGCGCGCGAGCGCATCTACCAGAAGAAGGCCGGGACATGAGCGGCCGCGCCATCGCCATCGGCGGCTCGGCCGGGAGCATCGAGGTGCTGGGCCAAGCGCTGCCGGCGCTGGCCCCTGCGCTGGGCGCGCCGGTCATCGTGGTGCTGCACCTGCCGCGCGAGCAGCCCAGCCTGCTGTGCGATATCTTCGTGCGCCGCTGCCGGCTGGCGGTGTGCGAGGCCCAGGACAAGGAGCCGCTCGAGGCTGGTACGATCTATTTCGCGCCGCCCGACTACCATGTGCTGGTGGACACCGGGCCGACACTGGCCCTGTCCATCGCACCGCCGGTGCATTTTTCCCGGCCCTCGATCGATGTGCTGTTCGAATCCGCGGCCGACGTCTATGGCGCGGGCCTCACGGCAGTGCTGCTGTCGGGGGCGAATGCCGACGGAGCGCAGGGGCTGGTGGCCGTCCAGCGCGCCGGGGGCAGGACCATCGTGCAGTCGCCCGAGAGCGCGCGCGCGCCGGCCATGCCGGAGGCGGCGCTGAGGCTCCTGCAACCCAACCACCTGCTGGCGCCCGAGGCGCTGGCGCCCTTGCTCAACCAGTTGCATCCAGGGAGGACGCCGTGATCTTTGCGCCGCAGCCGCCGACGCCATCGCCCGCGGGCCCGCACGCCGCGTCGGCCGGCGCCTGCTCGCGCGTCAAGTGCCTGCTGGTGGACGACGTCGCGGAAAACCTGGTGGCGCTGGAGGCGCTGCTGCAGGGCGAGGAGGTGGACATCCTGAAGGCCGACTCCGGCCCGGCGGCGCTGGAGCTGCTGCTGCAGCACGAGGACGTGGCGCTGGCGCTGCTGGACGTGCAGATGCCCGACATGAACGGTTTCGAGCTGGCCGAGCTGATCCGCGGCTCGGAGCGCACGCGCCACATCCCGCTGATCTTCATGGCCGCCGGCGCGCAGGACCAGCGCCGCCAGTTCAAGGGCTACGAGGCCGGGGCGGTGGACTTTCTCTACAAGCCCATCGACCCGCACATGCTCATCAACAAGGCACGCGTGTTCTTCGACCTGCAGCGCCAGAAGCGGGCGCTCGCTGCCGAGCTGCAGCGGCGCACCGAGGAGCTCTACATCAACGAGATGTTCATGGCCGTGCTGGGGCACGACCTGCGCTCGCCGCTGTCGGCCATCCTGGCGGGTGCGGCGATGCTGCAGCGCCCGCTGGAGCCGGGGCGCGTGCGCGAGCTGGCGGCCCGCTCCGAGCAGGCGGGGCGGCGCATGCTGTCGATGATCGAAGACCTGCTGGACGTGACGCGCGCGCGCCAAAGCGGCGGGCTGGTCATGCTGGCGGCGCCGATGGACCTGCGCCAGCAGGTCGAGCGCGTGCTGCAGGAGGTGCGGGCGGCCCATCCGCAGCGCGAGTTGCGCCTGCAGTGCGCGGGCGACCTGCGCGGCGCCTGGGACGAGGCGCGCCTGGGACAGGTGCTGGCCAACCTGCTGGGCAACGCCATGCACCACGGCAGCGCCGACCAGCCGGTGGAGCTGGAGCTCGACGGCACGGCGGCCGATGCGGTGGTGCTGCGGGTGTCCAATGGCGGGCAGATCCCGCCCGCGCTGCTGCCGCGGCTGTTCGAGCCCTTCCGCGGCCGCAGCAGCACGCTCGGGGAGCAAAAGGGCCTGGGATTGGGCCTGTTCATCGTGCACCAGATCGTGCAGGCGCACGGCGGCCGCATCGAGGTCCACTCGGCCGACGGACGCACCGTGTTCACGGTCTGGCTGCCGCGCAGCAGCGCAACCCGGGCGGCCGGGGAATGAGGCACCGCGGCGCGCCACGCGCGCGGGCCGCGTCAGCGTCAGCCGACGCCTGCGCCCTGCAGCTCGGCCTGGATGCTGTCCAGCAACCCTTCCAGCGCGTCGATGTCGAAGGGCTTGGGCAGGACGTGGATGTGCGGGCCGGCCTGGCGCAACTCCGCCCCGATCGGATAGCCGGAGCACAGGACGATGCGCTGCTGCGGGTCGCGCTCCAGCAACGCCTGGCACAGCTGCGTGCCGGACATCCCGGGCAGGCTTATGTCCGTGACCACCAGGTCGAAGCCGCCCTCGTCGGCGCAATGCCTCAGGGCTTCCTCGGCGCTGGCGCAGGCCACGATGCGGCGCCCGGGACCTTCCATCAGCATGGCGATGGTGTCGCGCAGTTCGTGGCTGTCTTCAACGTAAAGGATGCGCAAGGGAATGCTCTCCATGGTTCGGGTTGGATGAATGCTTCCATTGTGGCCAGTCCTTGCCGACCCGCGCTGTAGGACGATGGCCCGAGAGCCCGCGCCGCGCCCGTCTCCACCCCTTGCCGCTGCCCCGACATGAACCTTGCCCACCTTCTCGCCCGCAGTGCCCGCGTCCATGCCGACCGCCCGGCGCTGCTGCACGGCGCGCGCGTGCTGCACAGCTACGGCACCCTGGGCGCGCGCGTGGCGGCCCTGGCCGGCCACCTGCGCACGGCCTGCGGCGTGGCGCCCGGCGAGCGCGTCGCGCTCTGGGCCGCCAATTGCCCGCAGTACCTGGAGGCACTGCAGGCCATCCACTGGGCGGGCGGCGTGTGCGTGCCGGTCAACCACAAGCTGCACGAGCGCGAACTGGCCTACGTGCTGGCGCACAGCGGGGCGCGCGTCGCGCTCTGCGCCCCCGGGGCGCTGGAGGCAGTGGCCCGGGCCGCGGGCAACGGGAGCGGCGTCCGGCTGCTGGCGCTCGGTGGCCCCGACTGGGAGCGCGCGGCGCGCGGCGCGCCCCTGGCCCTGACCGAGCGCGCACCCGAGGACATCGCCTGGCTGTTCTACACCTCCGGCACCACCGGGCGCCCCAAGGGCGTGATGCAGACGCACCGCAACCTGCTGGCCATGACGCTGGCTTACTTCGCCGACGTCGACGGGGTGGACGCGCGCGACGCCATGGTCTACGCCGCGCCGCTGTCGCACGGCGCGGGCCTGTACCACTACGCCCACATGCTGCGCGGCGCGCGCCACGTGGTGCCCGAGTCGGGCGGCTTCGATGCCGCCGAGCTGGCGGAGTTGGCGTCCGCCGTCGGGCGGCTGTCGCTGTTCGCCGCGCCGACCATGGTGCAGCGCCTGGTGGCGCACCTGGAGGCCACGGGGGCGGCCTGCGAGGGCTTCAAGACCATCGTCTACGGCGGCGGGCCGATGTACGTGGAGGACCTGCGCCGGGCGCTGGCCGTGATGGGCCAGAAATTCGTGCAGATCTACGGCCAGGGCGAGTGCCCCATGACCATCACGGCGCTGCCGCGCGCGCACATCGCCGACACCGCCCATCCGCGCTG
This sequence comes from Melaminivora alkalimesophila, assembly GCF_000282995.1. Taxonomy (GTDB): domain Bacteria; phylum Pseudomonadota; class Gammaproteobacteria; order Burkholderiales; family Burkholderiaceae_C; genus Melaminivora; species Melaminivora alkalimesophila. The sequence continues at coordinate 1,697 of NZ_ALEE01000289.1, read as the reverse complement.
GGCCGAGCGCATCGCCTCGGTCGGCGTGGCGCACTCCTGCGTCGAGGTGCGCGTGGTGGACGAGGAGGGCCGGGCGCTGCCCGCCGGAGAGATGGGCGAGGTGGTGGTGCGCGGCGAGCCGGTGATGGCGGGCTACTGGGCCGACGAGGAGGCGAGCAGCCGCACGCTGCGCGGCGGCTGGCTGCACACGGGCGACATCGGCAGCCTGGACGAAGACGGTTTTCTCACGCTGCGCGACCGCGCCAAGGACGTGATCATCTCCGGCGGCTCCAACATCTACCCGCGCGAGGTCGAGGAGGTGTTGCTGCTGCATCCGCGCGTGGCCGAAGTGGCGGTGATCGGCTGCCCCGACGCCGAATGGGGCGAATCGGTGCTGGCCTTCGTCGTCGCCAAAGGCGCGCAGCCCGTTGCGCCCGAGGAGCTCGACGCGCTGTGCCTGGCGCACATCGCGCGCTTCAAGCGGCCCAAGGCCTACCGTTTCGTGCCGGCGCTGCCCAAGAACAGCTACGGCAAGGTGCTCAAGACCACGCTGCGCGCCTGGGCCGAGCGCCCACCTACCGAGGAAACCCACGCATGAATCCCGCTATCAAGACCCTGCGCATCGACTTCGTCTCCGACCTGGTCTGCCCCTGGTGCGCCATCGCTTTCCGGACGCTGGAACTGGTGCGCGAGCGGCTGGCCGGCAAGATCGGGCTCGAGCTGCACACCCAGCCTTTCCAGCTGAACCCGGACATGGGCCCGGAAGGCGAGCCGCTGCGCGAATACCTGGCGCGCAAGTACGGCAGCACGCCCGCGCAGTTCGACCAGATGCACCAGGCCATCGCCGAGCGCGCGCGGGCGATCGGGCTGGAGTTCGACCTGGAGCGGCGCACGCACAGCTACAACACCTTCGACGCGCACCGGCTGCTGTACTGGCTGGGCGAGGAGGGCGCGCCGGGGCAGCAACACGCGCTCGAGGGCGCGCTGTTCGAAGCCTACTTCCGCCGCGGCGAGAACCCGGGCGCGCCGGCGGTGCTGCTGCGCCTCGCAGGCGAGCTGGGCCTGGACGCGGCGCGTGCGCGCCAGGTGCTGGAGAGCGGCGAGTTCGCCGAGCAGGTGCGCGAGCGCGCGCGCCACTGGCAGGCGCTGGGCATCCGCTCGGTGCCGGCGGTCGTCATCGAGGGCCGGCACCTGGTGCAGGGCGGCCAGCCGGCGGAGGTCTTCGAGCAGGCGCTGCGCCAGGTGGCGGCGCAGCGCGGCTGAGCCGCTGCGCCGCGCGCCCTCACTTCACCGGGATCGGCGTCTCGCGCGGCACGGGCACGGCCGAGAGGCTGTTCTGCGGCGAGCCGTCGATCAGCTTGTCGGAGTAGGTCAGGTAGACCAGCGCGTTGCGCTGGGCATCGACCATGCGCACCACGCGCAGGCGCTTGAAGAGGATCGACATGCGCTCGCTGAAGACCTGCTGCTGGCGCGGCAGCGGCTTGTCGAAGGCGATCGGTCCGACCTGCCGGCAGGCAATCGAAGCCTCGGCGCGGTCTTCCGCCAGCCCGAGCGTGCCCTTGATGCCGCCCTTGCGCGCCCGCGAGACGTAGCAGGTCACGCCGGCGACCAGCGGGTCGTCGTAGGCCTCGACGACGATGTCGTGGTCGCGCCCCAGCCACTGGAAGGCCGTGTCCACGCTGCCGATGCGCTCGGCCTGGGCGGCGGCGGCGCCGGCC
>NZ_ALEE01000288.1 GCF_000282995.1 Melaminivora alkalimesophila | reverse complement strand
CCGGCCGCCAGCGCCAGTGCGGCGGCCGCGGCCCAGCGGCGCAGGCCCGGGGTGCAGGCCGGGCGCCTCATGCCGATGCCTCCTGCGGCGCCTCGGCGCAGCGGCGCGCCAGATGCGCCAGCGCCTCCTCCACCTGGTCCACCAGCACCAGGCACAGGTCGCCCGGCGCCAGCCGCGCGAGCGCGTGGTCGATGGCGGCGAATTCGCCCTGGATCTCGGCGACGTATTCGGCGCGCGCCGCGCCCGCCAGCCCCTCGCGCAGCAGCGCCAGCACCTCGCCGTCGGCGCGCCCGCGCTGGCAGGCGTCCTGGTAGAGCACCACCTCGTCGAAGGCCCCGCCCAGGATGCGCGTCTGCTCCGTGATGTCCTCGTCGCGCCGGTCGCCGGCGCCGGAGATCACCACGCTGCGGCGCTGCGCCGGCAGCGCCTGCACCGCCTGCACCAGGGCGCGCATGGCGTCCGGGTTGTGGCCGTAGTCGGCGATCACCGTGGCGCCGCGGTAGTCCATCAGGTTGAAGCGGCCGGGGGCGTTGTCGCTGTCGTTGCGAAAACCCGCCAGCCCGCGGCGGATGGTCTCCCACGGCAGCCCCACCGCCCAGGCGGCCGCCACCGCCGCCATGGCGTTCTCCACCTGGAAGCCGATGCTGCCGCCGTGCGTGAGCGGAATGTCGCGCAGCGGCACGCTCTTGCGCCACGAGCCCTCGGCGGCGACGATCTGGTCGCCGTCCACGTAGACCACCCGCGCGCCTTGGGCGCGGTGCGTGGCCATGACCGGGTGGTGGCGCTCGGCGGCGAAGAAGATGACCCTGCCGGGGCACATGCCCGCCATGGCGGCGACGTGGGGGTCGGCCGCGTTCAGCACCGCCCAGCCGTCCGGCGCCACGTTCTGCACGATCACGCGCTTGAGCACCGCCACGTCCTCGACCGTGGTGATGAAGTTCAGCCCCAGGTGGTCGCCGGCGCCCACGTTGGTCACCACCGCCACCTGGCAGCGGTCGAAGCCCAGGCCCTCCCGCAGGATGCCGCCGCGCGCGCATTCGAGCACCGCCGCGTCCACTTCGGGGTGGAACAGCACGTTGCGCGCGCTCCTTGGCCCCGAGCAGTCGCCGCTGTCGATCTGGCGGCCGTTCACGTACACGCCATCGGTGTTGGTCATGCCGGTGCGCAACCCGTGGGACGACAGCAGGTGGGCAATCAGGCGCGTGGTGGTGGTCTTGCCGTTGGTGCCGGTGACGGCGACCACCGGGATGCGCCCGTCCTCGCCCGGCGGAAAGAGCGCGTCCACCATCGGCGCGCCGACGTTGCGCGGCCGCCCGAAGGAGGGCGACAGGTGCATGCGCAGGCCCGGGGCGGCGTTCACCTCGACGATGCCGCCGTTTTGCTCCTCCAGCGGGCGCAGCATGGTCTCGCAGACCACGTCCACGCCGCAGATGTGCAGGCCGATGGTCTGCGCGGCCTCGACGGCGCGCGCGGCGATGTCCGGGTGCACGTCGTCGGTCACGTCGGTGGCGCTGCCGCCGGTCGAGAGGTTGGCGTTGTTGCGCAGCACCACGCGCTGGCCCTGCACCGGCACGGAGTCGGGCGTGAGCCCCTCGGCCGCCAGGCGCGCGAGGGCGATGTCGTCGAGCCGGATGCGCGTGAGCGCCGTGCCGTGGCCCGTGCCGCGGCGCGGGTCCTGGTTGACGATGTCCACCAGCTCGCGCACCGTGTGCTGCCCGTCGCCGAGCACCTGCGGCGGGTCGCGCCGCGCCG
>NZ_ALEE01000287.1 GCF_000282995.1 Melaminivora alkalimesophila | reverse complement strand
CTGGCCCACCACCAGAAGCCGGAAGTCGTAGCCCGGCAGGAAGCGCTCGACCATGACCTCGTTGCCGTACTCGCGCGCCGTGGCGTAGGCGGCCTCGAGCTGCTCGCGCGTCGTGATGTTCACGGTGACGCCCTTGCCCTGGTTGCCGTCCTGCGGCTTGACCACCACCGGCAGGCCCACCTCCTCGGCGACGCGCCAGGCCTCCAGCGCATTCGCTACGGGCCGCCCGAGCGGCACCGGCACGCCGGCGGCGTGCAGCAGGCGCTTGGTCAGGTCCTTGTCCTGGGCGATGGACTCGGCCACGGCGCTGGTGGTGTCCAGCTCGGCCGCCTGGATGCGGCGCGCGCGCGAGCCCCAGCCCAGCTGCACCAGCGAGCCGCGCGTCAGGCGCCGGAACGGGATGCCGCGCGCCACCGCCGCCTCGACGATCGCGCCGGTGGAGGGGCCGATGCGCTCGTCCTCGTCGAGTTCGCGCAGCTGCGCGATCACCGCGTCGGCATCGAAGGGCGCGTCCGACAGCGCCGCCTGGATCAGGGCGCCGGCCTGCTCCATGGCCAGGCGGCCGACCGCTTCCTCGGTGTATTCCACCACCACCTGCCAGGTGCCGGCCTCCACGGTGGCATGGGTGCGGCTGAAGGTGACGGGGCAGCCGGCCTGCGCCTGCAGCTGCAGGGCCGCCGCCTCCAGCACGTGCGCCAGCGTCAGCACCTGGTCGGCGCCGTGCGGCTGCAGCGCGCCGATCGCGGGAAAGCGCGCGCGCAGCCGGTCCTCGAAGCCAGGCAGGGCGCGGTGGTCGCACTCGCCGGCCGGGCAGTGGACCACCGCCTCGATGGCGGTGCTGCGCGTCCAGAGGTTGGGGCCGCGCAGGGCGCGGATGCGGGAGATTTCCATGGGGGTCTCGCTGCAGGAAAGGGCGGGGAAAGGGCGGGGTTCAGGCCGCGTACTCGAAGGTCTTGATGCCGGCGGCGATCAGCTCCGGCGTGAGGTCCATGGCCCAGACGGCGGCGATGGCCGCCAGCAGCGCCGCCGGGTCGGGCCGCACGCCCCCGGGCAACGCCAGCGCCCCGAGCGTGCCCAGCACGCGCTCGGCGCCGCCGGTGGCGAGCACCACCTGGTCGCCGCGCAGGAACACGGCCCGCCCCTCGCCGCCGCTGCCGCCCTGGCGGGCGCTGGCGCGGTGGGCCGCCACGCGCGGATGGTCGGCGTGGGTGGAGTAGAGCAGCACCTCGCCGTCGCACAGCTCGGCCAGCTCCGCCACCGGGCCGACGTCGGCGTTGAGCACGCCGGCGCCGCCCTCCAGCACCACGTCGATCTGCGTGCGCAGCACGCGCCGCATCTGGCCCAGCTCGGCGATGTCGTGGTCGGCCAGCTGCTCGAAGCCGTCCATGTCGGTGACCACGCCGACCAGGCAGCGGTCGTAGGCCAGGCCCTCGTCCAGGATGGAGCGCGCGGTGGTCTGGATCACGGCGGCCTCGGCCAGGCGGTTGGTCAGCAGGCGGTGCGCGCCGGCCCAGTGCGCGGCGCTGCCGCCTTGCGTGCGTCGGTTGGCGAGGAACATGCCCTCGCTGCTGGCCACGCCCGTCAGGCGCCCCGACAGCTGCAGCAGCCAGCCCACCAGCCGGGCGATGAAGGCGTTCTCGCGCGTGCCGGCGATGCCCACGATCGGGATGCGCCCGGCGCCGGAGCCGCCCTCGGTGCGCGGGAACAGGTGGTCGACGATGGCCATGCCGACCGGGCGCGGCGTGCCGCTGGTGGGCTTGAGGTGCATCAGCAGGCCCGGCCCGGCGTTGACCTCCAGGATCGCGCCGCCCTGGGGCTTCATGGGCTGAGAGACGTCCTTGAGCACCATGTCCATGCCGGCGATGTCCAGCCCGACGATTCTTGCCGCCAGCTGCGCGTAGTAGGCCACGTCCGGGTGCACCTCGTCGGTGCAGTCGATGGCCATGTTGCCGTTCCTTTGCAGCAGGATGCTGCGGCCCGGCTCGATGACGCTGTCGGGCGTGACGTCCTGGCGCCGCAATTCGAGTTGCACCGCCGGGGCGTCCACGTCGATGGGGCTCAAGGGGTATTCCTGCTCGATGCCGCGGCGCGGGTCCCGGTTTTCCAGCTCCACCAGCTCGCGCAGCGTGGATTTGCCGTTGCCGGTGACGCTCACGGTCTCGCCCTTGCAGGCGGCGACCACCTTGCCGCCGACCACCAGCAGCCGGTGCTCCACGCCCTCGACGAAGCGCTCGACGATCACTTCTGAGCCTTCCGGTTCGGCCAGCGCGAAGGCGGCCCGGATGTCGGCCTCGCGCGTGAGCTCCAGCGTGACGCCGCGCGCGTGGTTGCCATCCGAGGGCTTGACGGTGACCGGCAGGCCGATCTGCTGCGCCACCTCCCAGGCCTCGTCGGCGCTCTTGACCACCTGCCCCTCGGGCACCGGCACGCCGCAAGAGGCCAGCAGCCGCTTGGTGAAGTCCTTGTCCTGCGCGATGCCCTCGGCAATGGCGCTGGTCTGGTCGGTCTCGGCCGTCCAGATGCGCCGCTGCGCCGCGCCGTAGCCCAGCTGCACCAGGTTGCCGTCGTTCAGGCGGATGTGCGGGATGCGCCGCTCGCTGGCAGCGGTGACGATGCAGGCCGTGCTCGGGCCGAGGTAGCGGTCGTCGATGGCGGTCTTGATGGCGGCGATGGCCGCCGGCAGGTCGAAGGGCTGGTCGTTGATGGCCGCCATGATCAGGCGGTGGCCCTGGGCCAGCGCGACGCGCGCCACCGCCTCCTCGGGGCAGCGAAAGACCATGCGGTAGACGCCGCGCCTGGAGGTCTCGCGCGTCTGGCCGAACTCCGCCGGCATGCCCGAGAGGTTGAGCAGCTCGATCACGATGTGCTCGAGCACGTGGCCGCACCAGGTGCCTTCCTCCAGGCGCTGCAGGAAGCCGCCGCGCTCGCCCACGCCGCAGTGGTGCTCGATCAGGTCGGGTAGCCAGGCGGTCAGCCGCTGGTTGAAGCCCGGCAGCAGGTGGGAGGGGTAGTCCTCGAGCTGCCCCAGGTCCAGCCAGACCTCCAGGATGGGGCGGTAGGTCCAGATGCTGGGGCCGCGCAGGTAGTTCGTGCGCAGCAGTTGGATGTCTTGGAAGGTGGCCATGGAAAGCAGCGGGGAAGGGGCGGGTGGGGCCTTGCGCGCCGGGGCGCGGTATCGTTGGCGGGGGCGCAGCGCGCTGGCGCGGACAGGGATTTTCAGGGACGCGGGGGCGCGGCGCTGTCAGCCGCCGGCCCGGGCCGTGCGTTAGAGGGCCATCCGCCCGCGCTGCCGCAGCCGCGGCGCAGCTTGGGGGCCACCGGCACGCCGGCGGTCCGGGCACAGATCAACGACATGCAACAACACCTTTCCTTGGGCGCCCCGGTGGGCCTGCCCGGACCTTTCGCAGCCCAGGCGCGCGAGCTGCTCGCGCAAGGCGACAACGCAGTGGCGGCGCTGGAGGTTGACCTGACGCCGGCGCTGGAGTTTGCGCCCGGCCTGTTGGTGCTCACCGGCGAGCGCCTGCTGTGCTACTCGGGCCCGGCCGAGGCGCCGGTGCTGCGGCAGTGGCCGCTGGATGCGGGGCTGGAGCTGGTCCTGCACGAGCACGGCGGCGTCGGCACGCTGGAGCTGCACGACGCCCACGCGCGCCTGGCGCTGTGGCGCTTCACGCTGCTGCGCGGCCCCCAGGCGGTGGAGTTCCAGCAGCACTTCGAGCGCCAGCGCGCGCGCCTGGCCGACCCGACGCTGGCGCCGCCGCAGGCCGCTCTCGAAGGGCCGC
>NZ_ALEE01000286.1 GCF_000282995.1 Melaminivora alkalimesophila | reverse complement strand
GAAGGGCCGCGCTGCATCGCCTGCCACACGCCGCTGCCGCCCGATGCCGAGGAATGCCCGGCCTGCGCGCGCCAGCCGGCGCCTCCCACCTCGACCTGGGTGCTGCTGCGGCTGTGGCGCTTCGCGCGGCCCTACAAGCGCCAGCTGGCCGCCGGCTTCGTCCTGACCCTGGCCTCCACCGCCGCCTCGCTGGTGCCGCCCTACATGACCATCCCGCTGGTGGACGAGGTGCTGATCCCCTACCAGAACGGCCAGCAGATCCCGGTCTCGCAGGTCGCGCTGTACCTGGGCGGGCTGCTGCTGGCGGCGCTGCTCGCCTGGGGGCTAGGCTGGGCGCGCACCTACATCCTGGCGCTGGTGTCCGAGCGCATCGGTGCCGACCTGCGCACCACCACCTACGAGCACCTGCTGCACCTGTCGTTGGACTACTTCGGCAGCAAGCGCACGGGCGACCTGATGGCGCGCATCGGCTCGGAGACCGACCGCATCAACCTGTTCCTGTCGCTCAATGCCCTGGATTTCGCCACCGACGTGCTGATGATCGTCATGACGGCGGCGATCCTGTTCTCCATCAACCCCTGGCTGGCGCTGGTCACGCTGGTGCCGTTGCCCTTCATCGCTTGGCTGATCCACACCGTGCGCGACAAGCTGCGCACCGGCTTCGAGCGCATCGACCGCGTGTGGTCGGAGGTGACCAACGTGCTGGCCGACACCATCCCGGGCATCCGCGTCGTCAAGGCCTTCGCCCAGGAGCGCCGCGAGACCGGGCGCTTCCGTGCCGCCAACCAGCACAACCTGGAAGTCAATGACCGCCTGAACAAGACCTGGAGCCTGTTCTCGCCGACGGTGTCGCTGATGACCGAGATCGGCCTGCTGGTGGTCTGGGCCTTCGGCATCTGGCTGGTGGCGAGAAACCAGATCACCGTCGGCGTGCTGACGGCCTTCATTGCCTACATCGGACGCTTCTACACCCGCCTTGATTCCATGAGCCGGATCGTGTCGGTGACGCAGAAGGCCGCGGCCGGCGCCAAGCGCATCTTCGACATCCTGGACCACGTCTCCAACGTGCCCGACCCGGCCCATCCCGTGCGCCTGGAGCGCGTGCAGGGCGCGATCGAGCTGCGCGGCGTGGGCTTTCGTGCCGGCAGCCGGGTGATCCTCAAGGACGTGTCGCTCTCCATCCGCCCGGGCGAGATGATCGGCCTGGTGGGCCACAGCGGCTCGGGCAAGAGCACGCTCGTGAACCTGATCAGCCGCTTCTACGACGTGAGCGAGGGCGCCATCCTGGTCGATGGGGTGGACCTGCGCCGCATGGCGGTGGCCGACTACCGGCGCCACATCGGCCTGGTGCTGCAGGAGCCCTTCCTGTTCTTCGGCACCGTGGCCGAGAACATCGCCTACGGCAAGCCGGGCGCCACGCGCGCCGAGATCGTCGCCGCCGCGCGCGCCGCGCACGCCCATGAGTTCATCCTGCGGCTGCCGCACGGCTACGACTCCCTGGTGGGCGAGCGCGGGCAGAGCCTGTCGGGCGGCGAGCGCCAGCGCATCTCGATCGCCCGGGCGCTCTTGATCGACCCGCGCATCCTGATCCTCGACGAGGCGACCTCGGCGGTGGACACCGAGACCGAGCGCGAGATCCAGCGCGCGCTCGACAACCTGGTGCAGGGCCGCACGACGATCGCCATCGCGCACCGCCTGTCCACGCTGCGCAAGGCCGACCGGCTGGTGGTCATGGACCGCGGCGAGATCGTCGAGGTCGGCCCGCACGACGCGCTGATGGAGCGCCGCGGCGCCTACTGGCGCCTGTACGAGGCGCAGGCGCGGCGCGCCGAGGAGGACGCCGAGGCCGCGGGCCTGCACCTGGACAGCGCGCTCCTGCACCCCCGCCACCCGGCCGATCCTTCCTGAGCGAAGCCCCCTGCCATGCCCGAACCCGACACCATTACCCTGACCCGCAACCCCCACGGCCGGCTGGTGCTGCGCCTGCCCGGCGGCGGCGAGCACGAGGGCGTGGTGCCCGTGCGCGCCTTTCCCCTGGCTGCCCCCGACGAAGGCATCTCGCTGGTGGGCGTGGGCGGCAACGAACTGGCCTGGATCGAGCGGCTGGAGGACCTCGCTGCGCCGGTGCGCGCGCTGGTCGAGGAGGAGCTGGCGGAGCGCGAGTTCGTGCCGCGCATCACCCGGCTGTGCTCCGTGTCGAGTTTTTCCACCCCCAGCACCTGGCGGGTGGAGACCGACCGCGGGCCGGCCGAGCTGGTGCTCAAGGGCGAGGAGGACATCCGCCGGCTGGCAGGCCGGACGGCGCTGCTGATCACCGCGGCCGGCGGGCTGCAGTTTCGCGTGCCCGACGTGCCGGCCCTGGACCGGCACTCGCGCCGGCTGCTGGAACGCTTCCTCTGAGGGGCCTCAAAAGCTAGGGGTAAACCCTAGTTTTTGCCTGAATCGGCGAAAAAGGGCTCAATTCACCCTTTTTTTTGTCGTTATGGATGTACGACGAGGCGCTGGCTGCGGCCGGCGCACCTGCATTCATGCCCAGGAGGGACCTCGCCATGCAACTGCCACCTGTCGACCGATCGACGACCCCGTGGCGCGCCGCCCCGGCCGCCGACCTGTACTCCACGGGGGCGGGCGGAGCGGTGCCCGTGCGCCCGGTGCAGGCGGCCAACGCGGTCGAATCCACCGACCGGCTGGGCGAGGGCGCGATCGTGCGCGAGCCCACGCGGCCATCCGACCCCGACCCCACCCACCGCGACTGGACGCTGGCCGAGGCCCGCAAGGAAAAGACCGAGCAGGTCGAGGAGCCGCCGCGCGAGCCGCCCCTGTACCAGCAGCTGCTGGATTTCCTGCAATCCATGTGGCGCGCCAGCGGCAGCGCCGTGGAAGTCGCGCTGGAGGTCAACAAGACCACGCTGACCGAACGCCTGGCGCAGCAGGTGAAGAACGACGAGCCCCTGACCTACTCCGACCCGAAGGTCAAGCGCACCGGCGGGCCGTGATCCGCTAGTCCGGAGTCGGCTTGCCGGCAGGAGGCGGCAGGTTGGCGATGCCGGCGCTCACATGCCCGGCCGGCACGTGCCGCGCGGCCGAGCTGACGTGCCCGGTCTGGTCGTCGAAGAAGAAATCCGGCTCGAACTCGCGCAGGAAGGGCCCCTTCTCCAGCCCGCCCAGGAACATCGCCTCGTCCACCGTGATACCCCAGTCGAGCAGGGTGCGGATGGCGCGCTCGTGCGCCGGGGCGCTGCGCGCCGTGACCAGGGCGGTGCGGATGCGCATCCGGGAGGCATCGGCCTGCTGCTGCAGGCGGTGCAGGGCGGCCAGCAACGGCTTGAAGGGTCCTTCGGCCAGCGGCGTGGCCGCCAGCGAAGTCTCGTGCTGCAGGAAGGCCGGCAGGCCGCCGTCCTGGTAGACGCGCTCGGCCTCGTCGGAGAACAGCACGGCATCGCCATCGAAGGCGATGCGCACCTCCCCGGGGTAGCGATCGCCCGCCGGGGTCGAGTCGACCATCACGCGCGCCGCCGGAAAGCCGATCGACAGGGCTTCGCGCACGTCCGCCTCGTTGGCCGACAGGAACAGGTGCGCGCCCAGCGGCCGCAGGTAGGAAAAGGGGTTGCGCCCGCGCGTGAACACGCCGCGCTCGATGCGCATGCCCGCCGCCTTGGCCGAGGCGAAGACGCGCATCCCGCTGGCCGGATCGTTGCGCGACAGCATGACGACCTCCACGCGCTGCAGCTGCGGCGTGTTGAAGGCCAGCAGCTTTTGCACCAGTGCAAAGGCAATGCCAGGGCGGGCCGGCTGGTGCACCAGCTCCAGCTGGCGGCGCATGTAGGCCTCCTCGTCGCCGGCCTCGAACAGCCGGTTTTCCTCCTCGAAGTCGAACAGCGCGCGCGAGGAGATCGCCACCACCAGCTTGTCGTGCAGGGTCACCACGGCCCGGCCCCTACTTGACGAACTGGTTGAGCTGGATGATGGGCATCAGCACCGCCAGCACGATCAGCATCACGATCAGGCCCATGCCGACGATCAGCAGCGGCTCCAGCAGGGTTGCCAGCTGCAGGGCGCGGCGCTGCACCTCGGCGCCCAGCTGCGTGGCGGCGCGCTCGAGCATCTGCGGCAGCCGCCCGGTCTGCTCGCCCAGGCGGGCGAACATCGGCACCAGGCTGGGAAAGCGCCGCTTCTGCGCCAGCGCAGAGGCCAGGGGCGCGCCCTCGCGCACCAGCGCCAGCGCCGCCAGCGCATCGGCGCGCAGGGCGCGGTTGTTCAGCGTCTCGGCCGCCGCCTGCAGCGCGCGCAGGATGGGCACCCCTGCGCCGGTGAGCATGGCCAGCGTGCCGGCAAAGCGCGCGGCGTTGTAGCCGCGCGCCAGCCGGCCGACCAGCGGCAGGCGCAGCCACCAGCCATCGAAACGCTCGCGCAGGGCGGGACGCGCCAGGGCGGCGCGCAGGCCGAGCGCCAGGGCCGCCAGGACCGCCAGCACGGCCCAGCCCCAGTCCCGTACGAAATCGCTGAGCGCCAGCATCACCACCGTGAGGAAGGGCAGGGCGCGCTGGGTTCCGGCAAAGACGCCCGCCACCTGGGGCACCACGTAGCCCACCAGGAACAGCACGATCGCGATGGCGACCAGCGTCACGATGGCCGGGTAGAGCGCGGCGCCGACGAGCTTGGCGCGCAGCTGCTGGCGCGCCTCCAGGTCGTCCGCCAGGCTCTCGAGCACCTGGTCCAGGCTGCCGCTGGCCTCGCCCGCGCCGATCACCGCGCAGTAGATGTCGGAGAACTCGCGCGGGTGCAGCGCCAGCGCCCGGGCAAAGGGCGTGCCGCTGTTGACCTCGGCGCGCAGCGCCGCGAGCAGGTGGCGCTGTGCGGCCGAATCCGCCTCCTCGGCCAGCGCAGTGAGCGCCCGCTCCAAGGGCAGCCCCGAGCCGACGAGGCCGGCGAGCTGGCGCGTCCAGATCGCCAGGTCGGTGGCGTTGAAGGCCGGGCGCGTGAACAGCCGCTCGAGCAGGCTGCTTGCCGCGCCGGCGTGCGCCTGCGGGCCCAGCGCCTGCACGTCCAGCGGCACCAGCGCCTGGGCGCGCAGCAGCCCGCGCGCGGCGCGCGGGCTGTCGGCGTCCACCGTGCCGCGGCGCACACGGCCTTCGGCATCCAGGGCTTCAAAGGAAAAGGCGGGCATGGCAGGGGCGCGAAGGGCTGCAAGGGGTGCGGGCGGCGGCGCCTGCCATGGTAGCCGCTTGCTGCGCCGGCGTGTTCGATCCGCGGGATCGCCCTCTAGGCGTGGGCCTCGGCCGTCAGCGTGATCGAGCGCAGGCGCAGCTCGGCGTCGAACACGTCCGACACCAGCATGAACTCGTCCGCCCCGGTCTCGCTGGCCAGCGCGCGCAGCCCCGCGCGCACCGTCTCGGGGCTGCCCACCACCCCCACCGCCAGAAAGTCGGCGATCGCCTGGCGCTCCTGGTAGCCCAGGCGCTCCAGGTAGCCCTCCACCGGCGGCGGGAGCAGCCCGCGCTGGCCGGTGATGATGCCCAGCACGCGCTGGTAGGTGCTGCTCGCCAGGTACTGCGCCTCCTCGTCCGTGGGCGCCGCCACCACCGGCACACCGAGCATGACGTAGGGCCGGGCCAGCACCTTGGAGGGCTTGAACAGCCTGCGGTAGAGCTCGATGGCCGCGTGCAGCATGCGCGGCGCGAAATGCGAGGCGAAGGCGTAGGGCAGCCCCAGGTGCGCCGCCAGCTGCGCCGAGAACAGGCTCGAGCCCAGCAGCCAGATCGGCACCTCGGTGCCCGCGCCGGGCACGGCGATCAGCTTCTGCCCGGGCTCGGCCGGCGCCAGCAGC
>NZ_ALEE01000285.1 GCF_000282995.1 Melaminivora alkalimesophila | reverse complement strand
CCCCCCCAGCCGCTGCAGCTCGACCACGTCGCGCGGGAAGTCGGCCTCGGTCTCGACCCGGTCGCGGCGCAGCGCCCGCATGGTCGCCGGATCGGTGCCCGGCGCGCGCCCCAGCCCCAGGTCGATGCGCCCGGGGTACAGCGTCTCCAGGGTGCCAAAGGCCTCGGCCACCACCAGCGGCGCGTGGTTGGGCAGCATGATGCCGCCCGAGCCGACGCGGATGCGGTGCGTGGCGCCGGCGATGTGGCCGACCAGTACGGCGGTGGCGGAGCTGGCGATGCCTGGCATGTTGTGGTGCTCGGCCAGCCAGTAGCGGGTAAAGCCCAGCGACTCGGCGTGGCGCGCCGTGCGCACGGCCAGCTCCAGCGCCTGGGCGACGGTGCCGCCTTCGCGCACGGCCACCAAGTCCAGAAAAGAGAGCAAAGGGGGGCGGGTGGAGGTCATGGCCGCCATTGTGTCCACCGGCCGGCTCCCCGTGCACCCCCTGGGGGAAAGCCTTGTTGACAATCGGGGGCGGGCCCACGCCGCCCGCCGGGCGGGATAATGGCAGGACAGCACAGCCGCACGGGCCCCGAGCGCCGCACCGCGCGGCGCCGCCGAGGGGGCGGCAGACGCGATCCGGGCAGGGGGTTTCCATGGGGTTCTTCAGCAGATTGTTCCAGCCGCGGCGCGACGGGCTGCAGGCCACTTCGGACTGGACTTCCCTGCCCCAGGACGACGCCAGCGAGCTGGTGCTCTTCGACGAGGAGGCGGGCCGGCTGCTGGAGCAGTTCGACATCGACGCCGCGATCGTCGGGCACGAGCGCTGGCTGCCGTGGCTGGGCGCGGTGCTGCAGGGCCAGCGCGACGGCGAGCGCCTGCGCGCGGAAGTGGTGGCGGATGACCGCTGCTCGGAGCTGGGCTAGTGGCTGCACGGCAGCGGCCGACAGGCGCTGGGCCATTTCCCGGCCTTCGAGATGCTGATGCGCCGCCACCGCTTCTTCCACCAGCAAGCGGCGGCGCTGCTCAACCACGCAGACGCCGGTGAGATGGCCCAGGCGGCGCAGGCCTTCAAGAGCTGCCAGCACGCCTCGCGCCAGGTGGTGCTGCTGCTCAGGGAGCTGCAGCGCGGGCTGCGCCGCAAGCGCCGCGCGCCGCAGCGCGCCTGATCGGCTCCGGCGCCGCGACTTCAGTCGCGCGTCACGCGCAGCACTTCCTCGCGGCTGGTGACGCCGGCCTCGATCAGCCGCTCGGCGTCCGTGCGCATCAGCACCATGCCGCCGGCCAGCGCCTGGGCGCGGATCTCGGCCTCTGGCGCGCCCGAGTGGATCTGGGCGCGGATCGCCTCGTCCACCGTCAGCAGCTCGAACACCCCGGTGCGCCCGGCATAACCCGAATCCCCGCAGTGCGCGCAGCCGCTGCCGCCGCACTGCAGGCACCACTTGCGCACCAGCCGCTGTGCCAGCACGCCCAGCAGCGAGGACGACAGCAGGAAGGGCTCGACCCCCATGTCCACCAGGCGCGTGACGGCGCTGGCGGCGTCGTTGGTGTGCAGGGTGGCGAGCACCAGATGGCCGGTGAGCGAGGCCTGGATGGCGATCTGGGCGGTTTCCCGGTCGCGGATCTCGCCGACCATGACCACGTCCGGGTCCTGGCGCAGGATGGCGCGCAGCGCCCGCGCGAAGTCCAGCCCGATGCGCGTGTTCACCTGCGTCTGGCCGACGCCCGGGAGTTCGTACTCGATCGGGTCTTCCACCGTCATGATGTTGCTGCGCCCGGCGTCCAGCAGCGACAGCGCGGCGTACAGCGTCGTGGTCTTGCCCGAGCCGGTCGGACCGGTGACCAGCACGATGCCGTGGGGCTGGGCGATCAGCCGCGTGAAGCGCGCCAGCACCGGCCCCTGCATGCCGATGGCCGGCAGCGACAGCCGGCTCTCGCTCTTGTCGAGCAGGCGCAGCACGGCGCGCTCGCCGTGCGCGCTGGGCAGGGTCGAGACCCGCACGTCGATGGCGCGCGTGCCCAGACGCAGGCTGATGCGACCGTCCTGCGGCAGGCGTTTTTCCGAGATGTCCAGGTCGGCCATGATCTTCAGGCGCGAGATCAGCGCCGCGTGCAGCGCGCGGTTGGGCTGCACCACCTCGCGCAGCTGGCCGTCCACCCGAAAGCGCACGCTCGAATGGCGCTCGTAGGGCTCGATGTGGATGTCGCTCGCGCCATCGCGCGCCGCCTGGGTCAGCAGCGCGTTGAGCATGCGGATGATGGGCGCGTCGCCGGCGGACTCCAGCAGGTCTTCCACCGCCGGCAGCTCCTGCATCATGCGCGACAGATCGGCGCCTTCCTCGACCTCGCTGACCACCAGCGCGGCGCTGGACTCGCTCTGTGAATAGGCTTGGCTGATGCGCTGCGCCAGCGCCGCCGCCTCCAGTTCCATGAGCTGCTGCACCGGGTGCTTGCGCAGCACTTCCGACAGCGCGGGCGCGGGCGGCTGCGGCCCGTGCCAGAGCACGAGCTGGTGGCCGTCGTCCTCCAGCAGCAGCTGGTGGGTGCGTGCGAAGGCGTAGGGCAGCGGGTGGCGCATGGCGGGCGCCTACTGCGGCAGGTAGGCCGGGTCGGGCGGCGCGACCGGTGCCGGGCGGCTGCGCAGCATGGCCGGGGCCGGGCGCAGCGCCGGCGGGGGTTGCGGCACTTGCGCCTCGGGCGCCGCCACCGGCAGCGCCGGCAGCACCGGGGCGTCCGGCACGGCGCGCAGCAGGGCGTTGTCGGCCGGCTGGCTGCCTTGCTGCAGCGCGCGGATCGCCTCGTAGCGGTCCACCACCAGCGCGTCGCTGGTGGCATTGTCGCGGATCACGACCGGGCGCAGGAAAACCATCAGGTTGGTCTTCTCGCGGGTGCGCTTCTCGTTCCGGAACAGCCCGCCCACCACCGGCAGGTCGCCCACCACCGGCACCTTGTCCTGGCCCAGCGCGTAGCTGTCCTCCAGCAGGCCGCCGAGCACGACCACGCTGCCGTCGTCCACCAGCACCGTGGATTCGATGGAGCGCTTGCTGGTGGTGGGGCCATTCGGATTGCCCAGGGTATCGGCGGCGATCTTCGAGACTTCCTGGTACAGGCTCAGCTTGACGGTGCCGTTCTCGTTGATGGTCGGGCGCACGCGCAGCATCAGGCCCACGTCCTTGCGCTCCACCGTGGTGAAGGGGTTGACGGCGCCGCCCATGCCGCCGGTGTTGGCGTAGGAGCCGGTCACGAAGGGCACGTTGTTGCCAATCACGATCTGCGCCTCTTCGTTGTCCAGCGTCATCAGGTTCGGCGTGGACAGCACGTTGGCATCGCCCGTGTTTTCCAGGAAGTTGGCCAGCGCGCCAAGGTAGTACTTGCCGTTCATGCGCGGCGCGATGGCGACGTTCATGCCCGGCGCGGGCTTGGCGCCGCCCAGGCCCGTCAGGTTGCCGTTGGCGGCGCCGGCCGCCGCCAGCGCCAGGTCCAGGATGTTGCGCCCGGTGATGCCCGAGTTGGTGCCCAGCACCCCCAGAGTGCTGCCGTAATTGCCCACGATGCCCTGCCACTGGATGCCGAATTCCGCCACCTTGCTGGCGCGCACCTCCACGATCAGGCTCTCGACCAGCACCTGCGCGCGGCGGCCATCGAGCTGGTCGATGACCGCGCGGATCTGGCGGAACAGGGGCTCGGGGGCGGAGATGATGAGCGAGTTGGTGCTCGGATCGGCCTGGATGATGCCGCCGGTGGAGGGCTCGCGCGCGCCCGTGCTGCCGGAGAGCGCCGGGCCCGTGCCGAGGCCGCCCTGGCCGA
>NZ_ALEE01000284.1 GCF_000282995.1 Melaminivora alkalimesophila | reverse complement strand
CGGCTGCGTCCGCCTGCGGATCCGCTGCCGGTCCGGCTTGCAGGGCGCGCAGTTCGCGCAGGTGCCGCGGATCGACTGCGAGGTCTCCGGTGAACGAGCCGCCCAGGGTTTTATAGGCGGCAATCAGGGTTTTCAGGCGCTCGTTGATCTGGCGGTTCTGCCGCTCGCGGCGCTGTTGCACGCGCTGCATGATCAA
This sequence comes from Melaminivora alkalimesophila, assembly GCF_000282995.1. GTDB lineage: Bacteria > Pseudomonadota > Gammaproteobacteria > Burkholderiales > Burkholderiaceae_C > Melaminivora > Melaminivora alkalimesophila. Next base: position 839 of record NZ_ALEE01000284.1, on the reverse strand, counting down.
CAGCCGCACGCCCACCGCCACCAGGGTGAACAGCACCAGCCCGACCAGCGTGGTCAACAGGCCTTGCCAGGAACTGAAGTCGAGGATGTTGCGCATCCTCGGCACCGTAGCAGACGCGCGCAGTCACTGCGAGCCTGGCGCGCACAGGTGAAACAGGCGCGGACCGTATATGAAATCAAGCCGGGGTGGCGGAAGGGAGAAGGAGTCGAACCTTCCGACCACGCGTGGCGCAGTCCACCGGGTTTGAAGCCCGGGCGCCCCACCAGGGACGCTTCCCTTCCTCTGTATGCAACCGCCGCCGCGCCCTCAGCCGCCGTCCGTGAACAGCGCGGTGCCGGGGCGCAACAGGTGCGCATCGCGCACGCGCCGCGTGAAGCCCACGCGGTTGAAGAACTCCAGGACCTGGATGGCGCGCTTGCGACCGAGACCCGTCGCATCGCGAAAGGCCGCGGCATGCAGCCCGCCGGGTTGGCCTTCGCACTCGCGGGCGATCGCCGCCAGGCGCTCCAGCGTCGCCACCGGATAGTACAGGTCTTTGACCACCTGAAATGCTTCGCCGCGCCGCGCCAGGCTGGCGAGCGTCTGGCGCACCTGTGCTTCGGGCGCGCCCAGATCGCGCGCCAGGTCGCGCACCCAGGGCGGATCGAAGCCGCCATCGGCCATGCGCGGACGCAGCCGCTGCGCCAGCTGCTCCTCGGCGGCGTCCATGCGCGCCGCGTGCTGGGGCAGGTGCAGCCAGTGGCCGGTGCGCGCCAGGGCCTGGGTGTCGATCAGCCGTTCGATGGCGTATTGCCACAGGGCATCGCCCGCGCGCGGCGCCGCCAGCCGCCGCAGGCGGC
>NZ_ALEE01000283.1 GCF_000282995.1 Melaminivora alkalimesophila | reverse complement strand
CCGCCGCAGGCGGCGCGCATCCGGGCCGATCTCGTCCGGATGGCGCTGGTGGAAGTCCTCCAGGCGCGCCAGCGCCAGGGCTTCGAGGCCTTGCAGGGCGGCCGGCGCCAGCGCCAGGGCGCCACCATCGATGAGGATGGCGTCCTGCGGCAGGGGCAGGGCGGCGGGCGTGGGCAGGCCCTCGGCGCGCGCTGCCTGCGCCACCGCCAGGCCCAGGGGCGTGTGCTGCAGCAGGGCGGCGAGGCGCTCGGCGCGCTGCGGCAGCGCTAGGGCGGCCAGCTGCGCCAGGCGCTCGGGCGTGTGGCGCCAGCGCTGAGGGGCGAAGGGGTCGAGCACGCGCACCCCGGCGATGGTGCGCGTGGCCGAGGCGTCGCGCAGCACGCCGCGGTCGCCGTGCCAGGCGGCGATGCCGGTGTGCAGCACCAGCTGCGCCAATGCGCTCTCGCCCGGGGCGAGGCTGCCCTGTTCAAGCAGCACCAGCGAGCCCACCACGTCGCTCGTGCCCAGGTGCACGTGCACGGGCGTGCCGGAGCGCAGCGCGCGTTCCTCATCGGGCCACAGGCGGACCTGCACATCGATGCGCGTGGTGGACAGGGCCACTGCCGGCGCGCAGGCCCAGTCGCCCCGGTGCACCTCGTCGCGCGCCACGCCGGCCAAGGCCAGCGCGCAGCGTTGACCGGCGCGGGCGAATTCGGCGGGCTGGTTCTGGGCGTGGATGCCGCGCACGCGCACGCTGCGGGGCTGGCCGCCCGGGCCGGGCGTGAGCACCAGCTCGTCGCCCACGCGGACGCTGCCGCTGGCGATGGTGCCGGTGGCGACGGTGCCGACGCCGGCGAGCGTGAAGGCGCGGTCGATGGGCAGGCGGAAGACCTGGGCGCCGTCGGCAGCGGCCCGTGTTCCTTCAGCGCGTGCGCGCTCCAGCAGGTGGGTGCGCAGGGCGGCGATGCCTTCGCCTGTGGCTGCCGACACCTCGAAGATCGGCGCATCCGCCAGGGAGGTGGGCGCGAGCAGGCTGCGCAGCTCGCGCTGCAACTGCGCCAGGCGCGGGGTACGGGTGGCGTGGTCCAGCCGGTCGATCTTGGTCACGGCGACCGTGCCCTGCGCCACGCCGAGCAGGCTGAGCACCGCCAAGTGCTCGCGCGTCTGCGGCATGGCGCCATCGTCCGCGGCGACCACCAGCAGCGCGTGGCGCACACCAGTGGCGCCGGCGAGCATGGTGTGCAGCAGCCGCTCGTGGCCCGGCACGTCCACGAAGCCCAGCGGCGGCGCGCCCTCGTCGCCGGCCGGCAGGTAGGCGTAGCCCAGCTCGATGGAGATGCCGCGGCGCCGCTCCTCGGGCAGGCGGTCGGTCTCCACGCCGGTGAGGGCGCGCACCAGGGTGGTCTTGCCGTGGTCGATGTGGCCGGCGGTACCGATGATCATGGTCGGATGCGTGTGGCTGCGTGCGTGGGCTGTGGATGAGGTGAAGGGCGTTGCGCCGCTCAGACCTGCCGCAGCGCCTCGGCCAGCCGGGGCAGTTGCTCGGTGAAGGCCGCGAGCTCGCCGGCCTCCAGGCAGCGCAGGTCCAGCCACAGCGCCCCGGCCTCGATGCGGCCGATCACCGGGCGGGGCAGGGCGCGCAGCGCCGCCTCGAGCCGACCCAGCAGGCGCCCGCCGCGCCGGGCCTGCGCCGGCTGCACCGTCAGGGCCCAGCTGGGCAGCGTGTTGCTGGGCAGGGCCCCCCTGCCGATCTGGCTGAGGCAGGGCGCGGCGCCGACGTTCCATTCGCCGCCCAGCGCCGCCTGCAGGGGCGTGCGCAGGGCCTCGGCCTGGGCCTGCATCTCGGCCTGCGGGCGCAGGAACAGGCGCAGGGTGGTCAGGCGCTCGGGCAGCCGCTCGGGCGCCAGGTAGAGCTGCAGCACCGGCTCCAGCGCCGCAAGGGTGAGCTTGCCCACGCGCAGCGCGCGCTTGAGCGGGTTCTTCTTGATGCGGGCGACCAGCTCTTTGCGCCCGACGATCAGCCCCGCCTGGGGGCCGCCGAGCAGCTTGTCGCCGCTGAAGGTGACGAGGTCGGCCCCAGCGGCGACCACGTCGCGCACCGTGGGCTCGTGCGGCAGACCCCATTGCGCCAGGTCCACCAGCGTGCCTGAGCCCAGGTCCACCACCAGCGGCAGTCCGTGTGCATGCGCGATGGCCGCCACCTCGGCCTCCTGCACGCTGCGCGTGAAACCGGTCACGGCGTAGTTGCTGCAGTGCACCTTCATCAGCATGGCGGTGCGTGGGCCGATCGCCTCGGCGTAGTCGTGCGGATGCGTGCGATTGGTGGTGCCGACCTCGACCAGCCGGGCACCGGCGCGCGACATGATGTCCGGGATGCGGAAGGCGCCGCCGATCTCCACCAGCTCGCCGCGCGAGACGATGACTTCCTTGCGCGCCGCGAGCGCGTTGAGCGTCAGCAGCACGGCAGCGGCGTTGTTGTTCACTACCGTCGCGGCCTCCGCCCCGGTGAGTTCGCGCAGCAACCCCTCCACCAGGTCGTCGCGGTCGCCGCGCCCGCCGGTCGCGAGGTCGTATTCCAGGTTCGCCGGTGCGGTCAGCGCCCGCGCCACCGCTTGCACCGCCTCGTCGGGCAGCAGCGCCCGTCCCAGGTTGGTGTGCAGTACCGTGCCCGTGAGGTTGAAGACGCTGCGCAGGCGCGGCTCCAGGCGCTG
>NZ_ALEE01000282.1 GCF_000282995.1 Melaminivora alkalimesophila | reverse complement strand
CTCCAGGCGCTGCGCGAGCCGCTGACCGGCCTGCCGGGCGATCGCCTCGGGGCTGGCGGCCTCGGGCCCGAGCGTGCCGGCCAGGAATTCCGGCCGCAGCGCCTCGATGGCGGCGCGCACCGCGGCGGTGGTGCCGCTCGCGCCGTGCTCGGCGCTCAGCCGGCGCGCCGCCGGCGTGGACAGCACTTGGTCCACGCTCGGTAGCCGGACGGCGGGGCGCTCGCCGGAGACGCTCATGCGCCGACGCCCGGCGCGTCCGCCTCGGTCATGGGCAGCAGCGGGTTCATGCTGGCGCGCGCGTAGTCCGTCTCGCCCATCAGCAGGTCCAACAGCAGGGTCGCCAGATCGTCCGCCAGCGGTTCGGCCAGGGGATCCTTTTCTTGGTTGACGAGCTTGCGGTAGGTGTGGCAGCCGTCGCAGGTCTCGGCCAGCACCACCTGGTCGGCCTGGGCGGCGCCCGGCTCGAGCTGCTCCATGCCCTGGTAGCGCACGCCCTTGGTCGATTCGCAGTGGCTGCACTTGACGCGCACCATGTGCCACTCGGTGGCGCAGACGCCGCAGTGCAGGAAGCGCAGGCCCGCCTCCTTGCCGCCGATGCGCAGCACGCTCGCCACCGGCGCGCTGCCGCACACCGGGCAGATGCCGGCCGGGTCGGTGTAGGGGATGTCGCCCTCCTGCAGGCGGCTGGCGCGGTCGGCGAACACCACCTGCAGCGCCGCCATGACGAAGGGCGCGGCCGCCAGGTCCTCGGCCTCGCTCAGCAGGCCGACGAGCACGCGCCGCGCCAGGGTGTTGCGCGCCTCGCCGTCCAGCCGGCGCAGGCGATCGAGCACCGGCCGCAGCGGCTCGGGCAGCCCGGGCGCATCAGCCACAGCCTCCAGCAGCTGGTCGAGCACGCCCTGCCAGGCCGGGTCCACATGGTTGGCGGCGGGCAGCAGCGGCATGGAATGCTCTTGCGCCAGTGCTATGGCCTGGGCGTCGGGTGGCGCGGTCTGCACGCTGGCAGCGGCATGTTGCTGCGCGCGCACCAGGTGCGACAGGAAGTGCAGGTATTCCCCGATGGGGTTGTCCGCGGCCTTCTGTGCCAGGCGCGCGGCGCGCTCGGCGAAGAGGCTCGCCGGCTGCGGCAGGCGCACGCGCGGCAGGCTGGTGCGGTCCAGGGCTTCGATGTCGCCCGGCTGAAGAATGCGTTGCATGAAAGGACGGCTCCGGAAATGAAACTGCCGCCGGACAGCACGGGGCCGCCGGCGGCAGGGATGGCGGGCTGGGGCGACGGGTCAGCTATTGTCGCCCGTCACCTTGCGGTACCAGCCGCGGTGGTGCTGCTTGGCCCAGGCGCGCGTGACGGTACCGTACAGCATGGCGCGGATGGTGCCGCGCGTCCAGATGGCAGCGTACACGTGCAGGATGAAGATGCCGATCATCACGGCGGCGGCGATGGCGTGCAGCACCGACGCCAGGCGCACCAGGTCCACCGGCAGCGTCAGCCAGGCGCGCCACATCATGACGCCGCTCACGATCAGCACCAGCATGCACAGCACGAAGCCCCAGAAGACGAGCTTCTGGCCGCCGTTGTACTTGCCCTGCTCGGGCATGTCGTGGAAATGGCCGTCCACCATCTTGTCCACGTTCTTCAGCCATTCCCGGTCGCGCGCCTCGATGACGTTCAGCGAGGCGAAGCGCAGGGCCATGTACAGGAAGAACACGAACATCACCACCCCGATGTAAGGGTGCAGGATGCGCGCCCAGGTGCCGCCACCGAAGAACTGCACCAGCGGGTAGAACGCCGGGTGGAAGAAGGCCAGGCCCGAGAGCGCCAGCAGGATGAAGCAGATGCCGACGATCCAGTGGTTCAGCCGCTCGCCGGCGGTGTAGCGCTGCAGGTCGCGTGGATTGCGTCTCATGGCTGGTTCTCCTCTGCGGCCGCTTGTGCCTCACGGTCCTTGCGCTCCATCTCGTCCTCCAGTTCCTTGGAGACCTCGTTGGGGCCCTTGGTGATGAAGTGGAACAGGCTGCCCAGCGCTGCGGCGCCCAGGGCCACCATGGCCAGGGGCTTGGCGGCGCCCTTCCACAGGCTGACCATCGGGCTGATGCGCGGCGCATCCGGCAGGCCCTGGTAGAGCGAGGGCTTGTCCGCATGGTGCAGCACGTACATGACGTGCGTGCCGCCCACGCCCGCCGGGTCGTAGAGGCCGGCGTTCTGGAAGCCCCGCTCCTTCAGGTCGGTGATGCGGCCCTCGGCGTGCTCGCGCATCGCCTGCTTGGTGCCGAAGACGATCGCCCCGGTGGGGCAGGTCTTGACGCAGGCTGGCTCCTGGCCCACGGCCACGCGGTCGGAACACAGGGTGCACTTGTACGCCTTGTTGTCCTTCTGCGAGATCCGCGGGATGTCGAAGGGGCAGCCGGTGATGCAGTAGCCGCAGCCGATGCAGTGCTCCTCGTGGAAGTCCACGATGCCGTTGGTGTACTGCACGATCGCGCCGGGCGCCGGGCAGGCCTTCAGGCAGCCCGGGTCCTCACAGTGCATGCAGCCGTCCTTCCTGATCAACCACTCCAGGTTGCCCGACGCCTCGTTCTCGTACTCGGTGAAGCGCATCACCGTCCACGCATTGGCCGTCAGGTCCGTGGGGTTGTCGTAGGTGCCGTGTGCCGTGGCGCCGGGTTCCTGGCGCAGGTCGTTCCACTCCATGCAGGCGGTCTGGCAGGCCTTGCAGCCGATGCACTTGGAGACATCGATCAGCTTGGCCACCTCGCCGGAGTGGGGCGCGCGCGCCTGCGGCGCAGGCGTGGTCGTCGCCGACAGGCGCTTGATGTCAAGGGATTGCAGTGCCATGTTTCATTCCCTCCATCAGGCCTTCTCGACCTTCACGAGGAAGGTCTTGAACTCGGGCGTGTTGGTGTTGCCGTCGCCCACGAAGGGGGTCAGGATGTTCGCCAGGTAGCCCGGCTTGGTCAGGCCCTTGAAGCCCCAGTGGAAGGGGATGCCCACGTGGTGCACCGTCTTGCCCTCGATCTGCATGGCCTTGATGCGCTTGGTCACCACCGCCACGGCCTTGATGTGGCCGCGCTTGGAGCTGACCTTGACGCGATCTCCAGCCGCGATACCCAGTTCCTTGGCCAGCGCCTCGCCGATCTCGACGAACTGCTCGGGCTGGGTGATGGCGTTGACCAGCGAATGCTTGGTCCAGAAGTGGAAATGCTCGGTCAGGCGGTAGGTCGTGCCCACGTGCGGGTAGTCCTGCGCCTTGCCGAAGGTTTCCCAGATGTTGTCGAACACCCGCGCGGCCGGCGAGGATGTGGCCTTGGGGTTGTTCGGGTACATCGGGTTCATGCCCAGCGGCGTGTCGAAGGGCTCGTAGTGCGTGGGGAACGGCCCCTCGGCCAGGCCCTTTCTCGCAAAGAAGCGCGCCACGCCCTCGGGGTTCATGATGAACGGCCCGTTGCCGGTCTCGGGGGCGATGCCCACGCCCGTGTCCGGCACGTCCGCGCCCACCCAGGCGCGGCCGTTCCATTCCACCAGCTTGCGCCGGGGGTTGAAGGCGCGGCCCTCCAGGTCGGCCGAGGCCCGGTTGTAGAGCACGCGGCGGTTGGCCGGCCAAGCCCAGGCCCAGTTCAGCGTGTTGCCGATGCCCGTCGGGTCGGAGTTGTCGCGGCGCGCCATCTGGTTGCCCGCCTGCGTCCAGCAGCCCGCGTAGATCCAGCAGCCGCTGGCCGTGGTGCCGTCGTCGCGCAGTTCGGCAAAGCCGGCGACCTGCTGGCCCGCGGCGCGGATGACCTTGGTCGGATCCTTCGGATCGACCAGATCGACCAGCGCACGGCCGTTGTACTCCTTGGCGATCTCCTCGGAGGTCGGGTGCTCGGGCTGGGCGTACTTCCAGTCCAGGTTCACGATCGGATCGGGAAAGGCGCCGCCGTCCTTCTGGTAGAGCGCTTTCATGCGCAGGTGCAGCCCCGCCATGATGGCCACGTCGGTGCGCGCCTCGCCCGGGGGCTCGGCCGCCTTCCAGTGCCACTGCAGCACGCGCGAGGAGCTCACCACCGCGCCTTCCTCTTCCGCGAAGCAGGTGGTGGGCAGGCGGAAGACCTCGGTCTGCACGCTGGCCGTGTCGATGTCGTTGTACTCGCCGTGGTTCTTCCAGAACTCCGATGTTTCGGTGGCCAGCGGGTCCATGACGACCAGGAACTTGAGCTTGGCCAGACCGTCGCGCACGCGGTGGCTGTTGGACAGCGCCGCGATCGGGTTGAAGCCCTGGGCGATGTAGCCGTTGACCTTGCCTTCGTTCATGAGCTGGAAGATCTGCAGCATGTCGTACTGCTTGTCCAGCTTGGGCAGGTACTCGAAGGCCCAGTCGTTCTCGGCCGTCGCCGCGTCGCCGAACCAGGACTTCATGAGGCTGACATGGAACTTGGGGTAGTTCTGCCAGTAGCTCATCTGGTTCGGGCGCAGCGGCTTTTGCGTGCGCGCGGCGATGTAGGTCTGGTAGTCCTGCTCCTTCTCGTTGGGCAGCGACAGGTAGCCCGGCAAGCTGGCCGACAGCAGTCCCAGGTCCGTGAGGCCCTGGATGTTGGAGTGCCCGCGCAGCGCGTTCATGCCGCCGCCGGCCACGCCGATGTTGCCGCACAGCAGCTGCACCATGGCCGCGCAGCGCAGGATCTGTGAGCCGATCGAGTGCTGCGTCCAGCCCAGCGCGTACATGATGGTCGCGGCGCGGCCGGGCACGGCGGTGGATGCGAACTTCTCGCACACGTGCAGGAACTTGTCCTTGGGCGTGCCGCAGACGCTCTCCACCTTCTCGGGCGTGTAGCTCTCGTAGTGCTTCTTCATGAGCTGGTACACGCAGCGCGGGTGCTGCAGCGTGGGGTCGGTCTTCACATAACCGTCTTCGCCCAGCTCGTAGTCCCACGACTTCTTGTCGTAGGTGCGCTTTTCCTCGTCGTAGCCCGAGAAGATGCCGTCCACGAACTCGAAGTCATCGCGCACGATGAAGCTGAAGTCCGTGTAGTTGTGCACGTACTCGTGGTGGATCTTGTCGTTGCTGAGCAGGTAATTGATGATCCCGCCCAGGAACACGATGTCCGTGCCCGAACGGATCGGGGCATAGAAATCGGCGACCGAGGCCGAGCGGTTGAAGCGCGGATCGACCACCATGAAGTGCGCCTTGTTGTGCGCCTTCGCTTCGGTGACCCACTTGAAACCGCAGGGGTGTGCTTCGGCGGCGTTGCCGCCCATGATCAAAATTACGTCCGCATTCTTGATGTCGACCCAATGGTTCGTCATCGCTCCACGGCCAAACGTCGGGGCAAGACCTGCCACCGTCGGGCCGTGTCAAACACGGGCTTGGTTGTCGAATGCGAGCAGGCCCCAGGAGCGGGCGACCTTGTGCGTGATGTAGCCGGCCTCGTTGCTGGAGGCGGACGCAGCCAGCATGCCGGTGGAGAGCCAGCGGTTGACCGTGAGGCCGTCGTCCGTGGTGGCCTGGAAGTTGGCGTCGCGGTCTTCCTTGAGGAGCTTGGCGATGCGCTCGAGCGCCTCGTCCCAGGACAGGCGCTGCCACTCGTTGCTGCCCGGCGCACGGTACTCGGGGTAGAGCAGGCGGTTGGGGCTGTTGATGAAGTCCATCAGCCCGGCGCCCTTGGGGCAGAGCGTGCCGCGGTTGACCGGGTGGTCCGGGTCGCCCTCGACGTGGATGATGGAGCGGCGTGCGTTGGCGGCGTTGTCGCCGAGCGCGTACATGAGCAGACCGCAACCGACGGAGCAGTAGGTGCAGGTCTGGCGGGTGACGGTGGTGGCGGCCAGCTTGTACTGGCGCACCTCGGCCAGCGCGGTCGCGGGCGAGAAGCCCATGGCGACCAGGCTGGAGCCCACCAGGCCTGCCCCGCTCACGCGGAAGAAGTGCCGGCGGTTCATGTCCATGATGAGACCTCCTGTTGTGGGAATATGCTTATGGGTATGCTGCCATTTTCGCCGCTTGAGCTGCAAAAGGCGGTACGGGTTAGCACCTAGTCGTTAAAAGTCGCAGGCGCGGGGCGCCGCGCGGCGGGCATCATAGCCATCGCCCAATGCCCGAGCGCTTCGCTCGGAGGAGGCACCCGCACGCGCTGCGCGGCATGGCGGCGGCTGGTATCGTGCCGCCCATGTCCGTGATCGAGTTCGCTCGCCCCTTCGTCTTGCCCGACTTCATCGAACCCCTGCAATGCCTGCCGGCGCAGCCCTGGCGCTGCGACGCGCGGGAGGCCGGGCACCCGCAGGACGTGCAGATCGCGGCAGAGGTGCCGGTGGCGCTGGTCTTCAACGGCATCTCGCACGCCGTGATGATGGCCACGCCGCAGGACCTGGCGGAGTTCGCCGTGGGCTTCGCCCTCTCGGAAGGGATCGTCGAGCAGGCGCACGAGTGCCGCGACGTGGAGGTGTCCACGCACGGCGCGGGCACGCCCGAGGCCAGCTGCACCGTGCAGGTGGAGATCCCGCCGCGGCACTTCATGCGCCTGAAGGAGCGCCGCCGCGCGCTGGTGGGGCGCACCGGCTGCGGCGTGTGCGGCATCGACAGCCTGCAGGCACTGGACCTGCGCCCCGAGCGCATGCAGGTGCCGGAGTGGGTCGGGTCGCTGGACGCGGCCACCGTGCTGCGGCCCTTCGCCGAGCTGGGCGAGCGCCAGACGCTGAACCGGCACGCGGGTTCGCTGCACGCCGCCGGCTGGGCCACGCCCGCGGGCGAGCTGCAGGACGTGCTGGAAGACGTCGGGCGGCACAACGCCCTGGACAAGCTGCTGGGCCGCCGCGCGCTCGCCGGGCAGCTCGGGAAACCCGGCTTCGTGGTCATGACCAGCCGGACCAGCTACGAGCTGGTGCGCAAGTGCGCGCGCCTGTCGGTGCCGGCCTTCGCCACCATTTCCGCGCCGACGACCCTGGCGCTGCAATTGGCGCGCGAGGCGGGGATGCAGCTGTGGGGGCTGTGCCGCCCGCCGACGGCGCTGCGCTACGTATGAACGACCCTGGGCGCGGCGGCCCGTCGGCGCCCGTGGCGCTGGGCCTGGCCTGGCGCTCGCTGTGGCGCGACCTGCGGGCCGGCGAGCTGCGCCTGCTCATGGTGGCGGTGACGCTGGCGGTGGCGGCGCTCGCCTCGGTGGGTTTTTTCTCCGACCGGCTGCAGGGGGCGCTGGCGCGCGACGCGCGCCAGTTGCTGGGCGGCGACCTGCTGGTCGCCAGCGACAACCCGACGCCTGCGGCCTTCGTCGAGCAGGCCGAGGCGCTGGGGCTGGCGCACGCCACGACGCTGAATTTTCCGACCATGGCCCGTGCCGAGGAGGCGCGCGGCGGCGCCAGCCGGCTGGTGGCGCTCAAGAGCGTCGAGGAGGGCTATCCGCTGCGCGGGCAGCTGCAGGTCGCGCGGGGCGCAGACGCCCCGGGCGAGCCCACGCGGGCGGTGCCGGCGCCGGGCGAGGCCTGGGTGGACGCGCCGCTGCTGGCGGCGCTGGGGCTGCAGGTGGGCGACGCGCTGCTGCTGGGGGATGCGCGCTTGGCGATCACCCGGGTGATCGTGCTGGAGCCAGACCGGGGCGCCGGCTTCCTGACCTTTGCGCCGCGCGTGATGGTGAACGCGCGCGACCTGCCGGCCACCGGGCTGGTGCAGCCCGCAAGCCGCATCACCTGGCGCCTCGCGGTGGCGGGCGAGGCGC
>NZ_ALEE01000281.1 GCF_000282995.1 Melaminivora alkalimesophila | reverse complement strand
GGGCGAGGCGCGCGCCGTGCAGCGCTACGCCGCCTGGGTGCAGGAGGCGGCTGCGCAGCCGGGCGTGCGCGGGCTGCGCATCGAGACCCTGGAGAGCGGGCAGCCGGAGATGCGCCAGACGCTCGACCGGGCCGGGCAGTTCCTGAACCTGGTGGCGCTGCTGGCGGCGCTGCTGGCAGCCGTCGCCGTGGCGCTGGCCTCGCGCGGCTTCGCGGCCCGCCATCTCGATGCGGCGGCGCTGCTGCGCGTGCTGGGATTGCCGCAGCGCAGCATCGCGACCGCCTACGCGCTGGAGTTCCTGGCGGCCGGGCTGGTGGCGGCGGCTCTGGGGGTGTTGCTGGGCTTTGCCCTGCACCATGGTTTCGTGCTGCTGCTGGCGGGATTGGTGCCGGGCGGGCTGCCGGCCGCGGGCGTCTGGCCGGCGGTGCTGGGTCTGGGCGTGGGGCTGGCGCTGATGTTGGCCTTTGGCCTGCCGCCGGTGCTGCAGCTGGCGCAGGTGCCGGCGCTGCGCGTCATCCGGCGCGAGCTGGCCGGCCCGCGCCGGGCGGCGCTGGCGGTGTGGGCCCTGGGGCTGGCGGGTTTTGCGGCGCTGCTGCTGGTGGCGGCACGCGACTGGAAGCTCGGCGCCATTGCCGTGGGTGGCTTCGCGGCGGCGCTGCTGCTGTTCGCGCTGGCGGCCGGGGCGGCCCTGCAGCTGCTGCGGCGCATGGTGCGCGAGGGCGCGGCGCCGCGCTGGCTGCTGCTGGCCACGCGCCAGCTCGCGGCGCGCCCGGGCTACGCGGTGGTGCAGGTCAGCAGCCTGGCGGTCGGGCTGTTGGCACTGGTGCTGCTGGTGCTGCTGCGCACCGACCTGATCGCCAGCTGGCAGCGCGCCACGC
>NZ_ALEE01000280.1 GCF_000282995.1 Melaminivora alkalimesophila | reverse complement strand
AGCGCGCCACGCCGGCCGATGCGCCCAACCGCTTCGTCATCAACATCCTGCCGGACCAGGCGGCCGACTTCCGCGGGCGTCTGGCGGCCGCGGGTGTGGCGCGCTACGACTGGTATCCCATGTTCCGCGGGCGGCTGGTGGCGGTCAACGGGCGCGAGGTGCGCGCCCAGGACCACGCCGACGAGCGCACGCGGCGCATGCTCGAGCGCGAGTTCAACCTCTCGCACTCCGTCGAGCCGCCGCCGCACAACCTGATCGTCGGCGGGCGCTGGCAGGCCGATGAGTCCGGCGCCGTGAGCGTGGAGGAGGGCATCGCCAAGACACTCGGGCTGCGCCTGGGCGACGTGCTGCGCTTCGACGTGGCGGGCGCGCCGGTCGAGGGGCGCGTCAGCAGCCTGCGGCGCGTGGACTGGGGTTCGATGCGCGCCAATTTCTTCGTGCTGTTCCCGCGCGCGCAGATGCCGCAGGAGCTGCCCCTGACCTACCTTGCGGCCTACCGGGCGCCGCAGGAGGCGGCGGCCTTCGACGACGCGCTGGTGCATGATTTTCCGAACGTCACGAATGTGGACCTGGGCGCCACCCTGGCGCAGGTGCAGTCGGTGCTGGCGCAGGTCGTGCGCGCGGTGGAGTTCCTGTTCCTGTTCACGCTGGCGGCCGGGCTGGTGGTGCTGTTCGCTGCGGTGAGCGCCACGCGCGAGGAGCGGGCGCACGAGCTGGCGATCCTGCGCGCGCTCGGGGCGCAGGCGCGGTTGCTGCGGCAGGTGCAGCGCGCCGAGCTGGCGGGGGTGGGGCTGCTCGCGGGCGCGCTGGCCAGCGGCGTGGCGCTGGTGGTCGGCTGGCTGCTGGCGCGGCAGGTGTTCGGCTTCGAATGGGGCGCGCCGCTGTGGGTGCCGCTGGCGGG
>NZ_ALEE01000279.1 GCF_000282995.1 Melaminivora alkalimesophila | reverse complement strand
CGGGTCTGAGCCGCCGCGCCGCCGGCCGTGCGTGGCATAGTGCGGCCCGCCGGCCGCGCCTCGTGGGGCGGGGCACCGGCCTTTCCGCTCACCTTTTCGGCTGCACCATGCACATCGTCCACCGCATCTCCGACCTGCGCGCCGCCCTCGCCGGGCGCGGGCGCCCGGCCTTCGTGCCCACCATGGGCAACCTCCACGCCGGCCACCTCTCGCTGGTGCAGCAGGCGCGCGCCGCGGGCGACGTGACCGTGGCGAGCATCTTCGTCAACCGGCTGCAGTTCCTGCCGCACGAGGATTTCGACAGCTACCCGCGCACCTGGGAGGCCGACTGCGCGCAGCTGGAGGCGGCCGGCTGCGACGTGCTGTTCGCCCCACGCGAGAGCGAGCTCTACCCCCAGGCGCAGACCTTCAAGGTGCAACCCGACCCGCGGCTTGCCGACATCCTGGAGGGGCAGTTCCGCCCGGGCTTCTTCACCGGTGTGAGCACCGTGGTGATGAAGCTTTTTGCCTGCGTCTTCGCCGGCAGCCCGGGCGTGGCGGTGTTCGGGCGCAAGGACTACCAGCAGCTGCTGGTGATCCGCCACATGGTGCAGCAGTTCGCGCTGCCCATCGACATCCTGGCCGGCGAGACCTGCCGCGCCGAGGACGGGCTGGCGCTCAGCTCGCGCAATGCCTACCTGGGTCCCGCCGAGCGCGCCGAGGCGGTGCAGCTGGTGCGCGCCCTGCGTGCGCTGGCGGACGCCGCGCTGCAGCCCCACGCCGACTTGGCGGCGCTGGAGGAAGGCGCCATGCGGTCGCTGCGTGCGCGCGGCTGGCAGCCGGACTACCTCACGGTGCGCCGGCGCGGGGACCTGCTGCCGCCGGAGGGTCGCGCCGAGCCGGGCGGCCTGGTGGCGCTCGGCGCGGCGCGCCTGGGCGGGGCGCGGCTGATCGACAACCTGGAATTCTGAGGCGCTGCCGGAGGGCGATCCATGACCCGTTCGCGGGCAGAGGGCGGCGACGCCCCGGACTGGGCAGACGCACCGCAAGGCTGGGACTGGCTGGCGCAGGACGCCGACGGCAAGTGGTACTGGTACCGCACCGAGCCGCAGCTCTTCTGGGCGGGCGGCCTGTGGCGCTCCAACTCGCGCAATCAGCAATACGCCGGCCAGGGCGCGCCGAGCGAGGGCTGGGCCGACTCCCTGCGGGTGCGCCCGGGAGGCGGCAGCGGCG
>NZ_ALEE01000278.1 GCF_000282995.1 Melaminivora alkalimesophila | reverse complement strand
GGCGGCTAGCAGCCGCCTGCGGCCCGCGGGCGCCGCGCGGCCCTGTTTCCTACAATCGCCGGCATGACGAGCGAAGATTCCGTGGCCACTCCCGCCACGGCCTACGAGTGGCTGGGGGGCGAGGCGGCCGTGCGTCGGCTGGTGGACCGCTTCTACGACCTGATGGATCTGGAGCCGGGCTACGCCGAGCTGCGCGCCACGCACGGCAGCACGCTCGACAGTGCGCGCGACAAGCTGTTCTGGTTCCTGTGCGGCTGGCTGGGCGGCCCCGACCACTACCAGGAGCGCTTCGGCCACCCGCGCCTGCGCGCGCGCCACCTGCCGTTTTCCATCGGCATCCGGGAGCGCGACCAGTGGGTGGCGTGCATGGACCAGGCCATGGACGAGGTCGGCGTGCCCGAGGCGCTGCGCGAGCGCCTGAACGAGAGCTTCATGGGCACGGCGGACTGGATGAGGAACCGCTAGCTGCGCCGCCCCGGCTGCAGCAACACCACCAGTGCTCCCGCGCCGCCATCAGCCGGGCGCGCCTGCACGAAGGCAAGCACCTCCTTTTTCTGCACCAGCCAGCGCTGCACCCGGCCCTTGAGCACCGGCGTCTTGCCGGGCGAGCCCAGTCCCTTGCCGTGGATGATGCGCACGCAGCGCAGCCCCGTGCGGTGCGCCAGCCGGATGAACTCGGCCAGCGCCTCGCGTGCCTCGTCGGTGCGCAGCCCGTGCAGGTCGAGCTGGCGCTGGATGCTCCAGGCGCCCGAGCGCAGCTTGCGCGTCACGTCCAGCCCCATGCCCGAGCGGCGGTAGCTGAGCTGGTCGTCCACGTCCAGCAGGGTGCTGACGTCGAATTCGTCGCTCAAGGCTTCGCGCAGCACGCGCGCCTCGTCGAGCTGGCGCTGCACCGGGATCGGCTCGGGCGGCTCGGCCACGTGCCAGTGGCGCGCCCCCTGTCCTTTCAGGGGCTGGACCGGGCCGACCGCATGGGCGAAGAGCTGGCGCTCGCGCTGGGCGCGGCGTTCGGCCTCGGCCTGTGCGCGAGCGCGCTCGGCCTCCTGCGCCGCGGCCTCGGCCAGGCGGCGGCGCAGGGGTTTCAGCTCGGCAAAGGATCGGACGGGCAGGGCCCGCTGGGCAGCATTCATGGGCTCCCGCCGGTTGTACCGCAGGAGCCATGTCCGCCGCCGGGCGGGCGGTATTGCGCGGCGATGAACTGGGTGCGCTGCGCGGGGTTGAAGTTGTCGTCGCTCACCAGCACCAGCAGGCAGCCGCCCCCGGGCAGCGCCGGCCCCCAGGCCATGCCCTCGAGGTTGTCCACCGGCACCCCCAACCCAGTGAAGTCGGCGACCAGCTCCTTGGGCGGCGGGTGGTGGTTGCCCGGCTGCAGCGCGGCAAGACCCCGTGTGTCGCTGCCCTTGCGGGTGTCGATGCGGTAGAGCCGCGCGGAAAAGCCCCGGCCGGTGCTGTAGGCGCGCTCCAGCACCAGCAGGTGGTGCGGCCCGTCGGCCAGGATCTCGCTCACGCCGTTCAGTTCTGGTCCCAGCGGCAAGCGCCGTGGCTGCGAAGCCGCATCCGGCTGGTAGGCGATCTGGCGCAGCGGCTCTCCGGAGCCCACGTCGATGGCCGTGAAGCGCACCGGCGCGCCAGGCGCGGCGGCCGAGGCCGGGGGGCCATCCTGCAGCCAGGGCAGCTCCATCGCCAGCCAGGCGGTGCGGCCATCGGGCGCCAGGGCGAGGCCTTCCAGACTGCCGTTGCGCCGCGGGCCCGCCCCGGCACTGGGCACGAAGGACGGCGGCAGCGGGATGCGGCGCAGGTGCCGGCCGTCGGCATGCGCCACGCGCAGCTGCGGGCCGAAGCCGCGCGCGAAATCGCCTTCGCTCGTCCACAGGAACCGCTGCGCACCGGGCAGCCAGCGCACCGCCTCCGCATCCGGCACGTCCACCCCCGGGCGGGCGCGCCGCGCGGGAGCGAAGGGCTGGCCGTCGGGTGCCTGCAGCGAGCGCATGCCCGTGATCTCGGGCCGCGCCTGCCCACGCTCCGGATCCAGATGCAGGCGCAGGGCGTAGACGCGGGCCGGGCCGTGCACCGCCCGGTCGTCGCTGATCAGCAGGTAGTCGCCGCTGCGCGGATCTTGGTCGATGCCCGAGATGCCGCCGAAGGGGCTGCCGCCCCATTCGGTGCCGGGAGCGATGTGGGCGGTGGCCAGGATGCGCAGCCCGGACGCTGGCCCGGACCAGGGGGACGGCCGTGGCGCGCAGCCCGCCAGTGCGAGCGCCAGCACCACCCACGCCAGAGCGGGACGCCAGCGCAGCGCAACGGGCGCAGGTGCCGCGGGGCCAAGCGCTCTCCGGGCCATCTCACAGCAGGCCCCGCTCGGCCATCGACAGCGAGGCCCCGGGGGCGACGATGATGTGGTCGAGCACGCGCACGTCCACCAGCGCGAGGGCGCTCTTGAGGGTCTGCGTGAGCGCCTCGTCGGCACGGCTGGGCTGCACGCTGCCGCTGGGGTGGTTGTGCGCCAGGATCACGGCGGCGGCGTGGTGCTGCAGCGCGCGCAATACGACCTCGCGCGGGTAGACGCTGGTCTGCGTGAGCGTGCCGCGAAACAGCTCGTCCATGGCGATCAGCCGGTGCTGGCTGTCCAGGAACAGGGCGGCGAAGACTTCGTGCGTGCGCGCCGCCAAGTGCAGCTGCAGGTAGTGCTGCACGGCGCTGGGCGAGTCGAACACCGTGCGCTCGGCCAGTTGCTCGGCCAGCGCGCGGCGCGCCAGCTCGAGCACGGCGACCAGCTCGGCGCGCTTGGCCGGGCCCAGACCCTTGATGCGCCGCAGGTCGGCGGCGCCGGCGTGCAGCAGGCCGGCGATGCCCCCGAAACCCCCGCCCGTGACCACCCCGGTGGCGCTGTCGCGCTCGGGCGGCGCAAGCAGCTCGCCGGCCAGCTGCAGCACGCCCTTGCCGGCCAGCCCGGTGCGCAGCAGGATCGCCAGCAGCTCGGCATCCGACAGGGCGGCAGGGCCGCGCGCGAGCAGCTTCTCGCGCGGACGGGCGTCGCTGGGCAGGTCCTTGATCGGCATGGGGTCGGGGCCGTTTTCCTACAATGGCGGGCAGTGTATCGGCGCCTCGCGCCCTCGACATCCTTCCTGGGCCTTCCACCATGACCGCATCCGCCACCGCCGCAGGCACGCCCATCGTGCAGCCCGGCTCCTTCCTCACGCTGCACTACCGCCTGGCCGGGCCGGCGGGCGATGTGATCAACACCTTCGCGGGCAAGCCGGCGACCCTGTCCGTGGGCACGGGCGAGCTCTCGCCGGCGCTGGAGCAGCGCCTGATCGGCCTGCCCGAGGGTGCGCATACCAGCTTCGAGCTGGCCGCCGGCGAGGCCTTCGGCGAGCGCAACCCGGACATGCAGCAGTGGGTGGCGCGCAAGCTGCTCGACGAGCTGGGCGACCCGGACGAGAGCTACGCGGTAGGCGACGTGGTGCAGTTTCCGACGCCCGATGGCATGGGCCAGTACGCCGGCGTGGCGCTGGAGGTGCGTGCCGACGGGGCCGTGCGCTTCGACTTCAACCATCCCCTGGCGGGTGTGCCGGTCACCTTCGAGGTGCAGCTCATCGGGGTGCTCTGAGCCATGAGGGGCCCCAAGGAAATCCTGCTGGCCGAGCCGCGCGGTTTCTGCGCCGGCGTGGACCGCGCCATCGAGATCGTCGAGCGGGCGCTCGCCAAGTTCGGCGCGCCCATCTACGTGCGCCACGAGATCGTGCACAACACCTATGTGGTGAACGACCTGAAGGCCAAGGGTGCGATCTTCATTGAGGACCTGGCCGATGTGCCGCCCGGCGCCACGCTGGTCTTCTCCGCCCACGGCGTGAGCCGCGCGGTGCAGGACGAGGCCCGCGCGCGCGGCTTTTCCATCTTCGACGCCACCTGTCCGCTGGTCAGCAAGGTGCACGTCGAGGTCGCGAAGCTGGCGCGCGAGGGCTATGAATTCATCATGATCGGCCACAAGGGCCACCCCGAGGTCGAGGGCACCATGGGTCAGCTCGACAGCGGCATCCACTTGGTCGAGGACGTGGCCGACGTGGCGCGCGTGCAGCCTTCGCAGACCGAGCGGCTGGCCGTGGTCACGCAGACGACGCTCTCCGTGGACGATGCTGCCGAGATCATGGCCGCCGTGCGTGCGCGCTTCCCGAACATCCGCGAGCCCAAGCAGCAGGACATCTGCTATGCCACGCAGAACCGTCAGGACGCGGTGAAGCTGCTGAGCCCGCAGGTGGATCTGGTCATCGTCGTCGGCAGTCCGACCAGCTCCAACAGCAACCGCCTGCGCGAGCTGGCGGCGCGCATGGGCCGCGCCGCCCACATGGTGGACTCGGCCGAGGAGCTGCGGCCCGAATGGTTCGAGGGCGTCGCGCGCGTGGGCCTGACGGCCGGCGCGTCGGCGCCGGAGGTGCTGGTGCAGGCGGTGATCGCCCGCATCAAGGAGCTCGGCGCCGTGGCGGTGCGCAAGATGGACGGCATCGAAGAGACGGTGAAGTTTCCGCTGCCCAAGGGGTTGAAGCTGGACGCTTCCTCCGCCGGCTGAGGCTGCGGCGGGGGCCGGTCGGCAGCGGCGCGGCGCGAGCGCCGGCACGCGGCGGGGGAAAGCCGCGCACAATGCAGGCCTTCATACAATTTCCACCCCACCACACCACGGGAGCGCCACGGGCTCCCCGGCCATGGAAATAGCCCTACTCATCGCCCTGATCCTACTCAACGGACTGTTCGCCATGTCCGAGCTGGCCCTGGTTTCCGCGCGCCGGGCGCGGCTGCAAAAGCTGATCGACGAGGGCGACAGCGGTGCAATCGCCGCTGCCAAGCTGGGCGAGGATCCGACGCGCTTCCTGTCCACCATCCAGATCGGCATCACCTCCATCGGCGTGCTCAACGGCATCGTCGGCGAGTCCGCGCTGGCAAAGCCGCTGGGCGACTGGCTGGTCGATGCCGGCCTGGAGCCGCAGGCGGCCGGCTACCTCGCCACCGGCCTGGTGGTGGTGCTGATCACCTACGTCTCCATCGTGGTCGGCGAACTGGTGCCCAAGCGCCTGGGCCAGAGCCACCCGGAGACGCTGGCGCGCCTGGTGGCGCGGCCGATCAACTGGCTCGCCATCGCCACCAAGCCCTTCGTGCGGCTGCTGTCGGCCTCGACGCAGGCGCTGCTGCGCCTCATGGGCGTGAAGGAAACCGGCACCACCGTGACCGAGGACGAGATCCACGCCATGCTCGCCGAGGGCACCAGCGCCGGGGTGATCGAGTCGCACGAGCACCTGATGGTGCGCAACGTCTTCCGGCTCGACGACCGCCAGATCGGCTCGCTGATGGTGCCGCGCGCTGACGTGGTGTGGCTCGACGTGGGAGCACCCTTCGAGGAGAACCTGGCGCGCATCGAGGAGTCCGAGCACGCGCGCTTTCCGGTGGTGCGCGGCGGCATGGAAAACATCCTGGGCGTGATCAACGCCCGCCAGTG
>NZ_ALEE01000277.1 GCF_000282995.1 Melaminivora alkalimesophila | reverse complement strand
CGCCCGCCAGTGGCTGGCCAGCGTGCTGCGCGACGAGGCCGCGCGCGAGCTGGCCACCGTGGCGCTGCAGACGGCGCTGTACGTGCCCGAGACCATCAACGGCATGGAGCTGCTGGACAACTTCCGCCTGTCCAACGTGCAGATGGCCTTCGTCATCGACGAGTACGGCGAGGTGCAGGGCATCGTCACGCTGCAAGACCTGATCGAGGCCATCACGGGCGAGTTCCACTCGCTCGACCCCGAGGACGCCTGGGCCGTGCAGCGCGAGGACGGCAGCTGGCTGCTGGACGGCCACATCCCGGTGCCGGAACTCAAGGACCGGCTGCAGCTGGGGTCGGTTCCCGAGGAAGAGCGCGGGCGCTACCACACGCTCAGCGGCATGGTCATGCTGCTCACCGGCAAGCTGCCCAACGTGACCGACACCGTGCAGTGGGAAGACTGGCAGTTCGAGGTGGTCGACATGGACGGCAAGACCATCGACAAGGTGCTGGCTACGAAGATCGTGCTGCCGGCACTCGACCCCGAGGCCCCGGGCGGCGCCTGAGCCCTGCGGACGGGTCTGCCTCGGCGTCCGGCCGCTTCAGCTCCACAGGTCCAGCGGCGGGTCGGCCGCCACCGCGCGCAGGATGTCGGCGCGCGACAGAAAACCCACGGGGCGTCCGTCCTCGCCCGTTACGGGCAGGCCCGGCAGGCCGGTGTCGAGCAGCACCTGCGCCACGTGCCGCAAGTCGCCGTCGGGCGTGACCGTCGGGACGGGCGCGGCCATCGCCTCGGCCACGGTGCGGCGCGCCAGGGCGACCATCTCGCGCACCGTCTCGCGGTCCGGCAGCAGCTCGGGCGGGGCGATGTCCGCGCGCACCAGCAGGCCGACCACGCGGCCGTCCGCGTTGACCACCGGCGCCTGGCCGATGCCCGCTTGCGCCAGCAGCCGCCAGGCTTGGTGCACCGGCAGGTCCAGCCCGACCGTGACCGCCTCCGGCGTCATGACCTCGCGCACCCGCGTGAGCGGCTGGCGGGGCTCCTGCGGCCCGCGCTCGGCCTGCACGTAGGCCGAGACCGCCTCCAGCACGCGCAACGGCACGTTGCCGGCATCGCCCGGCGGCGCGGCGGTGGCCGGCTCCGACCCCGCGGCGCGCGTGCGCAGCGCCTGGGGCCGCTGCACGCGGCGCACCGGCGCCACCTGACCCAGCTGCGCCGGGCCGCCGCGAAAGACTTGCCCTGAGGGCCCGAATACGAAGAACATGCCGTGCCTCCTGCGGCAGCCATGTTATCGGCGTTGTCGCCCTGCCGTGGGGCTGCGGGAGCACCCCCTAAAATCGCGGCCATGCTCGACATCCTCCTCCTTCGCAAAGATCTGGCCACCGTGGTGGCGCGGCTGCAGACCCGCAAGAACCCGCAACCCTTCCTGGACGTGGAGCGTTTCCAGGCCCTGGAGTCCGAGCGCAAGACCCTCCAGACGCGCACCGAGGAGCTGCAGGCGCGGCGCAACCAGCTGTCCAAGCAGATCGGCGCCCTGATGGGCCGGGGCGAGAAGGAAGCCGCCGAGGCGGCCAAGTCCGAGGTCGGCGCCATCAAGCAGGCGCTCGACGGCTCGGCGGCGCGGCTGGAGCAGATCCAGGCGGAATTGCTGGCGATCCTCTCGGCCGTGCCCAACCTGCCGCACGAGAGCGTGCCGGTCGGCGCGGACGAGGCGGACAACGTCGAGGTGCGCCGCTGGGGCACGCCGCGCGCCTTCGACTTCGCCGTGCGCGACCACGTGGACCTGGGCGAGCCGCTGGGCCTGGATTTCGGCGCCGGCGCCAAGCTGGCGGGCGCGCGCTTTGCCGTCATGCGCGGCCCCGTGGCGCGGCTGCACCGGGCCCTCGCGCAGTTCATGCTCGACATGCAGACGCAGGAGCATGGCTACACGGAATGCTACGTGCCCTACATCGTCAATGCCGAGGCCCTGCGCGGCACCGGCCAGCTGCCCAAGTTCGAGGGCGACCTGTTCGCCGCGAAAAAGGGCGGGCAGGAGAGCGAACCGCAGCCCGATGACAGCCTGCTCTACCTGATCCCCACCAGCGAGGTGCCGCTGACCAACCTGGTGCAGGACACGCTGCTGGCCGAAGACCAGCTGCCGCTGCGCTTCACGGCCCACACCCCCTGCTTTCGCTCGGAGGCCGGCAGCCACGGCCGCGACACGCGCGGCATGGTCCGCCAGCACCAGTTCGACAAGGTCGAGATGGTGCAGATCGTGCACCCCGAGCGCAGCTACGAGGCGCTGGAGGAGATGACCGGCCACGCCGAGGCCGTCTTGCAAAGGCTGGGCCTGCCGTACCGCGTCATGCTGCTGTCCAGCGGCGACATGGGCTTTGGTGCCGCCAAGACCTACGACCTGGAAGTGTGGCTGCCCGCGCAGCAAACCTACCGCGAGATCAGCTCCGTGAGCAATTGCGAGGCCTTCCAGGCGCGCCGCATGCAGGCGCGCTTCAAGAGCGCCCAGGGCAGGAACGAGCTGGTGCACACGCTCAACGGCTCGGGCCTGGCGGTGGGCCGGGCGCTGGTGGCGGTGCTGGAGAACTACCAGAACGAGGACGGCAGCATCACCGTGCCCGAGGCGCTGCGGCCCTACCTGGGCGGCCTGGAGCGCCTGGGGGCGCAGGGCGGGGCGGTGGCCTCGGCCGGCTGAAGGGCCGCACCGCGGTGGCCGTGCACCCCGGCGGCCTGGCTTTTTGCTGCTAGAATTGCTGGCTTCGACACACAGGAGAGGTGGCAGAGTGGTCGAATGTACCTGACTCGAAATCAGGCGTACGTGCAAGCGTACCGTGGGTTCGAATCCCACCCTCTCCGCCAGGATTGAAGCCTAAGTGATTGATTCACTTAGGCTTTTTTCTTTGCCATCCAGCTCTACCCATGTTTCTACCCATGTCGCAAACGTTGGTAGCGGTGGGATCAGGCGCTTTCGTCGCGGTCTATGTTGGGCATAGGACGCTCCACGCGCGCGCGGGGGGACCGAAGATAAGCAATCCGCAGGGCCTGCGGATTGGGACGCTCCACGCGCGCGCGGGGGGACCGATTCGGAGCCTCCGCACTGAGTGCGGACCCTGCCCGCTCCACGCGCGCGGGGGGCTTACCGGGCAAATCCCGGTTTGGCCGGGCGGGGGGGGGAAACTCTGCGGTTCTGTAGAGTTTTACGATGGTCTCGCAAAAGGCGCAGAACTGCGCTCATCGGCGGCGCCATCGCGAAACGGAAATAGACGAATCGGCGCGTCCTGTGGTAGCCGCCAAAAAGCGATAGCAGGGAAGCAATGTCTGACAATGGTTTGCGCGCGAAGGTGCCGGTTGCTGCCACAGATTCGAGCTGTACGGGTATCAGTATTTCGCGATGGCTCACGGCCAGAAAATCGCAGCTCAGGCGCGATTACCCGGCACCAGGGCAAGGGGGTGCGCGAAGTGATGCACCCTTGCCGGCGCAAAAAAGCCCGCGCGCGGCGGGCCTGGGGTGATGGCGATGGCGGATCAGGTGCTACGCCACACCATCACAGCGGGCGCCAGCTCAGCGCAGCGGCGCTCCAACGCCTCCGGTGTCTCATCGGTCAGGCGGTCAATCTGGGGGCCGGCGGGGTAGGCGACAAAGCCTTGCAGCGGGTGGTTTATCACCCTCGCGAAGATGCGAAGCGGCTCCCGGTCACGCTCATGAAGCACTGCCTCCAAGCGGGCGATGCGGCGTTCAAAGCTCGATTGCATGGTGGTGTCCTTCGGTCAATTGACGCATGTAGTGCGCGGCCAGCAGCGCCCATTCATCAGCCGGCAGGACTTCGCCCAGCAGCAGGAAGCCGCCACGCACGCCAGCAGCGGCGGCGGCCTCGATGGATGGCCAGGCCAGCGGCCAGCGGCGCCGGGCGTCCTGGGCAGCTTCCAGGCGTGTCAGACGTGATTGCAGCTTGCTCATGGCGCAAACACCTCCACAAGCTCATCCAAAGCCAGATGCTGATCCGATTCGTTCAGGGTGATGACGTGCCGGCCTTGCTGGCGCAGGCGCTGCACCTGGGACAGCATCTCATCGCGGGCCGGGCCGTTTGCGTCTGGCAGCACCAGCACCACGGGCAGATACTGCCCACCGTGCTGCACCTCCAGACGGCGCAGGCGGGCGGATAAATCACGGGTTGACATGTTGACCCTCCAGGCGCTCGATACGTCGCGCCAATTCGTCAATTTCGACTACGCGGGCAAGCTGGCCCACAGCAGCCACCAGGGCGGCGCCAGTGCCGGGCGCAAGCTCGCCGGCAGCCACGGCGGCCAGGACGGCGCGCCCTTGGTCGGACAAGCTGCCATCGGGCAGTGCCAGCGCCTGGGTCGGCTCTTGTGCTTTGAGCGGCGGGATCACGCGCTCCAACAGCAGCCGGGCCGCCTGGGTGTCACCTTCAAGCGCTTGCTCCAACAGCTTGTTGATGACGCCGGGCACGTGGCCAGCAATGGCAGCTCGCAGCGGCGCTACCTTCGCACTGCCAGGGGCGCGGCCTTTTGGGTTGCCGGATTGGCCGGGCTTCCATTTGCTCTTGCTCATGATGTGCTTTTGCAGGGGTTTACAGCCCCGCCAGCGCGCCAAACTGCGCCGGCAGGGCCTGGGGTATCACTCGGTCGCCTCGGCCTCGCTGGGGGCGTTTTCTCCCCTCAGCATCTCCAAGGTCGGCACCACGCCGCGCAAGTGCCAGCCGGTATCAGCTCCAAAGTGCCGCAGCATCTCTTGCGGCCCCCAATCGGCAGACGGCGCAACATCGTCAATTGCCGATTGCAGGACACGGCGGGCAGCCGCCAAAGTGGTCGCCTCCTCTTCAAGCTCCCACGCTTCGTCAGCGGAAACGAGTGAGCCAATGACGCGGGCGCGCGTCTCCTCGCTCACGCCAGTTAGCTCTGCCGGCAGCCTGGCGA
The DNA here is from genome assembly GCF_000282995.1 of Melaminivora alkalimesophila. Lineage (GTDB taxonomy): Bacteria > Pseudomonadota > Gammaproteobacteria > Burkholderiales > Burkholderiaceae_C > Melaminivora > Melaminivora alkalimesophila. Next base: position 9,775 of record NZ_ALEE01000277.1, on the reverse strand, counting down.
CGGCCTGACGTACGCGCTCGCTGGCCATCGTCAGGGCGGTAGCAGACGGAGGCTCGGCCTTCAGCAGGCGGCCCAGCTCCAGGTCAATCAGGGTCTGTGCAGCATCTGCCGATGGGGGCGCGGCGTCTGCCAGGATGGCGCTGCGGCGGGCCGCGTGCTCGCGCTCCAAGGACACAAACTCGCGCGCCACGGAGGCGATGTTGGCCAGGCGGGAGTCGGCGGCGGCGCGGATCCGCTCACTCTTGCCGTGGTCGCTCAATTCCCGGTCGCGATGGATGGCGGCGGCCTTTTCGTGCAAGTCAGCAACCTGTCCGACGGCGCTTGCAACGCTTGCCGGGTCAATCAGCTTTTGCACGCGGCGCGCGAGACTTGACTGGGGCGCGCCATGCACGATGTTGGTGGCCATCGCAAGGCGAGCAGTCTTGTTGAAAGTGGTCATGTTGTGGTCTTTCTGGGCTTCGTGCCCACGGTGAAAAAGGGAAGGGATCAGCCGCGCGGCATGGGTGAAAACATGGGTAAGGAGCGCGCACGGCCTGGGAAGCGGCGCCAGCGCTCAAACTGCGGCGGACAAGCCCTCCGTCGGTTGCACGGTGTGGCGCTTGCGGGCCGCCCGTGGTTTCGCCGTCGCAGCAGCCGATGCAGCAGCTTCGCTACGAAGAATGGTTACCTCTAGATGGTCACCGCCAGACGGTGTAGGCGATGCGTCAAAAGGGGCCTGCATAGCACCGCCAGACGGTGCAACGGGCAGCGCCTCTACACCGCCAGACGGTGCTATAGGGGCACTCTCTACACCGCCAGACGGTGTAGGCGCCTCGTTTTTTCGCCAGCGCGCGTAAAGCTCTTCACGGCTCTGCTTCGGTGGCGGCAGCGGGGCACCGTCCTGAAAAGCACCGCGCCGGAAGCTCTCAGCAGCGCCAGGATCAAACCCGGATTTGTCGCCTGTCAGGCGCTGCCATGTGACCGCGTACCAGGACGCTTTATTGGGCCGATGGCCTTGCACCGTTTGATGCAGAAAGCCGGTCTCTGCCAGCTCGCGCAGCGCGCGGTTGATGACGTCGTTGGACTTCCAGCCGCGCCGGCTCAGGTAGGCGCCAGACGCCAGCAGCCGCCCGTTGTTGTCCGGGCCTAGCTGCCGCGCTAGCTCCAGCAGCAACGAGCGCGCTGGATGGCTCAGGCGCTGCCATGCTGGGCAATCCAGCACCGACCACGGCATGGCGATGAAGCCCCCCGCCATGCGGCCTGAATCGCCCTTGGAGCGTTTTTTGCCCCAGCCCATGATCAGACGCTCCCGATCAGCGCATCGGCGTTTTCCGGCTCGGCAACAAGGCTGTACAGCGCCACGCCGGTATGGCTGTAACCGTCGCGATCAACGACCGTGACAGTCGTTTTGTCGATGAGAAAGCCCTTGGCCTTCAGCTCGAAGATGCGCGATGGCGGGTGGTACACGCCGGCAATCGTCATCAGCTCGTAGGACGTGTGCGGACGGCGGCGCAGGGCCTCGATGATGCGCTGATACTGCGCTTCGGTGGCCGTGCTTTTGCTAAAATGGCGGCGCTTGCTTGTGACGTTTTGGAAGCCCTCGGTGTTGGTAGCGCCGGGGGCTTTTTGCTTGCTGTGACGGAGGATCATTACGCGGCCCTCCGCTCGATATAGGCGCGCACGTCGCCCATGCGAAAGCGAGTGCAGCGCGCTCCCAGTCGGATCGGTCGGGGAAAGTCCGACTCGTTTTGCGCCTTGCGCCACAACGTCGAGACTCCCTGACCGACCAGCGCGGCGAAGGTCTTGATGGGCACCAGGGCGCCATCAGGCAGGTTGTCGATTTCGCGAAGGTCTTTCATAACGGCCTTTCAGAAACGAAAAAACCCGCAGGGCGCAAACCGTGCGGGCATAAAAAAAGCCGACCTCCTTGCGGATGGTCGGCCACGGTTTGCCCTCTACGGGCGGATTCGGGACGGAAACAAAAAAGCCCGCTCAGGGCGGGCTATGGGAAATTTTGGGCGAGTTTCTCCGTCTAAGGCTACCCCATGCGGCTACAGGCGGTTGCCAGGCTCTGGCATGGGGGCGTTTGACAGAGAGTCCCCGGACGACAGCCTCAGCAGGCTGTGAAATCGGTCTCAGAATTATGCACTAGAAAAGACGTAGCGGGACAATTAGTCTCTTAGGCGATGTTGCGAATAGGCACTACGTCAGCCGGCAGGGGCACGTGGTCGCAGTGCCGCGCCCAATCGCTCATCAGGGCGTTGCGCTTTTCAAACAGGGTGCCGCGCGCGTAGGCAGCTTCAACCTTGTCCTTCAGCCCGTGCGCCAATGCGTGCTCGATAACTTCGCGCGGGTGGCTTGTCGATTCGCCGGCCCAGTCCCGGAAGGAGCTTCTGAATCCGTGCACCGTCAAATCAGCCCGGCCCATGCGTTTGAGCAACATCAGCCCGGCCATGTTGGATAGGGGCTTGCCTGGGCGCGTGCCAGGGAAGATGAAGCCCTCCATGCCGTGCGCTGCGGCCTGGGCTTGCAGCACGCTCACGGCGGCATCAGACAGCGGAATGACGTGCTCCTTGCCTGCCTTCATGCGGGCAGCCGGAATCGTCCAGGTGCGCTGCGCCAGGTCAATCTCGCGCCAATCGGCATTGAAGGCTTCGGACGTGCGGCAGGCGCTCAGGATGATCAGCTCCACGGCGCGCGCGGCAGTGCCTTGTTGGCCTCGCAGCTCGCGCATGAAGGCGCCCATTTCGCGCCAGGGCAGGGCGGGATGGTGCTGCACCTTCTGCACCTTCGAGCGTGCAGGCAGCAGCTTGTCCAGGTGTCCACGCCAGCGCGCCGGGTTGTCGCCACTGCGGTACTTCTGCACGGTTGCCCAATCGAGGATGTTTTCAATCCTGCCTCGCAGGCGTGATGCGGTCTCGGCTTTGGTGCGCCATATCGGCTCCAACACGCGCAGGACGTGAGCTGTCTCCACGTCAGCAACGGCCATGCCGCCAATGATGGGATGGGCGTAGGTCTCCAAGGTGGCAGTCCACTGCGCGGCGTGCTTTGCGCTCTTCCAGCCGGCCTCATGGGCTTTGATGTACTCGGCAGCGCACGATGTGAAGGTGCGCCTGTTGCTGGCCTCCATGCGGGCCTGTTGCTGCGCTTCGCGCTTCGCGTCAATCGGATCTATGCCATCGGCCAGCAGCTTGCGCGCGGCCTGGGCGCGGTCTCGCGCGTCCTGCAATGAAAAGGTGCTGGCGCTGCCCAAACCCATCTCGCGCGACTTGCCGGCCAGGGTGTAGCGCAACACCCATGATTTGCTGCCTCCGCGCGCCACTTGCAGCCACAGATTCCCGCCGTCGGCGTAGTAGCCCGGCACCTTCGCCGTCTTGACTTGCAGCGCGCTCAGTCGATTGATTGCCCTTGCCATTACCCACACTCCTACCCATGTTCGATGGTGCGATTGTACGGGACTACGCGGGACTACACTGGACTACCAGTGTTGTGCAAGTCGTTGTTTTTGCAGGGTGTTTTAGACTGAAGTGGACTAAGCGGGACTAACTGTGAGGCGGACACCCTCTCCGCCAAGGACAACGCCCGGCAGCTCGGTAACAGCGCTGCCGGGCGTTCGTTTTTGTGCGCCTGGCGGCCAAGAAGGCGCCGCCCTGCCAGCGCGCTCTGGCATGCCAAGCCGTCCTGTCCTACATCGACTGCGCAGCAGGTGCGCAAGCATGGCTGTTCGCGCCGCGGCCCGCCCGGGCCGGTAGCGGACTTCGCCTTCCCTCAGGAGCCGTGCATGCCCTCCAAAAGGACCTTCCATGCGCATCCACCACCTCAACTGCATTTCTGCCTGTGCCCTGGGCGGGCGCCTCATGGACGGCAGCACGCCTTCGCTGTTCCGGCGCGCGCCGTTGTGCTGCCACTGCCTGCTGCTGGAGCCCTCCGCCGGACTGGTGCTGGTGGACACGGGCTACGGGCTGCGCGACGTGCAGGATCCCAGGAGCCGTCTGGGCGGGTTCTTTCTGTGGTTGATGGACCCGGACCTGCGCGAGGAGATGACGGCCGTGCGGCAGATCCGCCGCCTGGGCTTCAATCCCGCCGATGTGCGCCACATCGTGCTCACGCACCTGGATTTCGACCACGCGGGCGGGCTGGATGATTTTCCGGGCGCGCGCGTCCACATGCTCGCCCAGGAACGCGACGATGCCATGGCCCAGCGCAGCTGGCTGGACCGGCAGCGCTTTCGCCCGCAGCAATGGTCGACCCGCGAGGCCTGGCAGACCTATGAGGCCAGCCAGGGCGAGCGCTGGTTCGGCTTCGAATGCGTGCGCGATCTACAGGGCCTGCCACCCGAGATCCTGCTGGTGCCGCTGCGGGGCCACACGCTCGGCCACGCCGGCGTGGCCGTGCAGACCGATGCGGGCTGGCTCCTGCAGGCGGGCGACGCGTATTTCCATCATCGGGAAATGGACCCGGTCGATCCCTGGTGCACTCCGGGACTGAGGGCCTACCAGGTCTTGCTGGAAAAGGACCGGGCTGCCCGCCTGAACAACCAGGCCCGGCTGCGCGCACTGGCCCAGGAGCAGGCCGGCTCGGTCCTCGTGTGCTGTGCACACGACAACACCGAATTCGAGCGGCTCTCGGGCAGGCTGATCACTGCGCTGCCCGATGCCGCTTCCCATGCGCAGGGATCTTCCTCGGGTCAGGAACCCTTCGCTGGCCGCCGCGGTGGCGGCCTGTCCTCTCCATCCATCTGAAAGGAGTTTCCTATGAACGGACCAAACCCCCAGAGCAGCCACGCTGGCACCGGCTGGCAGAACGCGCAGCAGGGCGGGGCGCCGGGCGCCGACGCCTCCGCGGATCCCACGCTGCAGGTGCGCAAGGCCTCGGAAAGTGCCCTCGACGATGCCGTCGAGGCGACCTTCCCGGCCAGCGATCCGGTGGCCCTCACCTCCACCAAGGCGGTGCCGGCCGAGGACGTGGAGCGCCAGGGGCGGCCGGAGCGCTGAGACGCCCGGACGTGGTGCAGCTGCCTGGGTTTTCATGAGGAAATACTTGAAATGCCAGCGGCATCTTGTTACCCCGCAACGTCTTCTGCCTACCTCCATGTCGGATAGAGATTACGGTTCGGCGCATGGGAGAGGCGCAAATTTGTCCTCGCACGTTGGAATTCCCCAGCATGCTTCTTTGATTGGTAATCCACAGGAGATCGCAATGCCTACCAACAACCCGCAAGGTCACAACCAGTACACGAACAACAACAGCAACAGCAACAAGGGCGGCCACAGCAACCAGGGCGGCAACAACCAGAGCAACAACTCTGGCGGCGGCCGAGGCTTCGCCGGCATGGACCCCGAGCGCCAGCGCGAGATCGCTGCCGAAGGCGGCCGCGCAGCCCACGCTTCGGGCAATGCCCACGAGTTCACGTCCGAAGAGGCACGCAAGGCAGGCGCCAAGAGCCACGGCGGCCATGGCTCCTCGTCCTCGCAGAGCCAGGGTTCGAACAACTCGCAGGGTTCTTCGAACAACAACAACAGCAACTCCGGCAACACCCGCGGCGGCTCCAGCGAGCAGCACGCCCGTGCCGGCAGCCAGAGCCACAAGAACGATCGCTGAGGTGTCGCTTGGCTGAGATGACCGAAGGCCCGCAGGGGCCTTCGGTTTTTTTGTGGCGGCCGCGGCGTGCTCGGCGCTCAGGCCCCGTCACCCGCGTTGCCGGTGATCGGCAGCACGATGCCAGTGATGTAGCTCGAGCAGCTGGGCGCGGCCAGGAAGACATAGGCCGGCGCGATTTCCTCCGGCTGCGCCGGTCGCCCCAGGTCCGTGGAGGCGCCGAAGTCCTTGATGTCATCTGCCGGCTTGTCGGCCGGGTTGAGGGGCGTCCAGACCGGGCCGGGAGCGACGGCGTTCACCCGGATTCCCTTGTCCACCAGGTTGTGCGCGAGGGCCTTGGTGAAGGCGTGGATCGCGCCCTTGGTGGCAGAGTAGTCCAGCAGCTCCTTGCTGCCGCGCAGCCCGGTGACGGAGCCGGTGTTGATGATCGCATCGCCCCGCCCGAGGTGTTCGAGCGCGGCCTTGGCCATGTGGAAGTAGCCGTAGACGTTGGTGCGGAAGGTTTCGTCGAAGTGCTGCTCGCTCAGCGCATCCAGGTCCTTGGCGTGCTGCTGGAAGGCGGCGTTGTTGACCAGAACGTTCAGCTTGCCAAAGGCTCGGACCGTTGCCTCGACGGCCTGCTTGCAAAAGCCGAAGTCCTTCACATCCCCCGCGATGGCCAGGCTGCGGGCGCCTTCTGCCTCGATCAGGCGGCAGGTCTCGCGCGCGTCCTCCTCTTCGTTCAAATACACGATCGCCACGTCCGCGCCCTCTCGGGCAAACAGCACGGCAACGGCGCGGCCGATCCCAGAGTCTCCGCCGGTGATCAGCGCCACCTTGCCCTGGAGCTTGCGGCTGCTCTCGTAGTGGGGCGCATCGGAGCGAGGCTGCAGCTCCATGTCCTGCTGCAGCCCGGGTTTTTGCAGGTGCTGCTGCGGCAAGGGAGGCTGTGGCTCGCCGCGGCCCGGGCCGGGCGCGGCCTGCGCCTGGCCCTCATCCTCGGGCTGGGCGCCGGACGGCCTGGCTTCGCGGCGGTCGCTTTCCTGCTGGATTTGGCGTTGGCGCTGGGCGGCGGCGTCGGCAGCGCCTGCGAAAGAGGCGCGGGAATCATCAGGGCGGTGTGTTGGCATGGAAAGACCTCACTGAAGATGGGCAGGGTGCAACAGGGCTAAAAGAAGGGGTGACAGCGGCCGCCGGGCCGCCTCACCGGCTCAACCGAGCGGCTTCCAGAAGGCCAGCGGCTCGGGGGAAGGAAACTGCAGAGGGAGCCGCCGGTTGGCGGCCATCGCCTCTTGCTGGCGCAGGCGCTTGAGCGCGCGGGGCCTGAGGGGCTTATCGTTGCTGCGTTGGAAAGCATTGGGCATGGCGGCGCTCCGGATGGGGTATGGTCCGGATTCGAGCATCGACCCCGCCCGCTCCCTGTCGGACGCCGTCGACGAATGCGCCCGGCCCTGGCGGACGCAGACTGCACACGAACCCTGCCGATGCGGAGAAGAGATGAGCCATTTTGAGAACATCCGTGCCAAGGCCATCGCCTGGTGCAAGGATTTCGACCGGTACAAGGAAGAGTGCCGGATGTTCGCCGAGCGCCTGCGGGTGGAGTACATCTACTACCTGGGAGCGCGCTCGACCGACGTGGAGTTCCACAAGCTCGACGAGCGTCTGGAGCGCCTGCCCGGCGATGGCACCACGCTGTCGCCGCGCCTGCAGGTGGGGGACGACGGCTTCGTCTACTTCGGGCTGACCCTGTTCCTGCGCGAGGGTTCGCACTGCCTGGAGGAACATGCGCGCATCGGGGTGCAGCGCGTGCACGGGAAGTGGCGCGTGCGCTGGAACCAGATCGAGAGCGGCAGCATCGCGGAGCGCACCCCGCATGCGTTCTTCGACAAGGTCAGCGCGGCGATCCTGGAGAAGTACTCCACGCCGTTCTACAAGATCCGTGGCCAGCTCGGCTTCATCCCGACCTTCAGCAACGACCACCTGGTGCTGGTGCCTGCGGCCGAAGCGCCGGTGGCCAACGACGACAAGAACCAGGCCGGCGGCTCGGTGGCCTGAGCGCCGGCCGGGGGCGGGCCCTCCTCAGGCGCTCTCCAGGGAAGGAAGGCCGCTTTGCAGCAGCGGCGCCTCGGTGGCGATCGCGTTGTGCCGGCCGTCGCCGCCGATGCGAAAGTGCGCCGTCGGGGAATGGACCAGCTGGACGATCGAGCCGAAGCACGCGGCGGGCAAGACCAGGGTGCCCAGCGCCAGGCTCTCGTAGAGCTCGAAGCCCGGTGGCGGCAATTCTGCCGCGGGGGAAAAGCCGATCTGCAAGGCGGTGCGCAGCGCGCCTGCGCGGGCGCCCACCAATTCGATGAAGCCGGTGGCCATGGGAACATGGAAGTCCCCTTCGGCAAAGTCGTGCAGCCCCGACAGAGCGATGGCGCGCACGCTTTTCACCTTGATCGTGACATAGCTCTCCCAGTCATGCGAGAAGTCCTGGGCTTTCATCGCGGTCTTGGCCCATGGCCGGGTGTTCTGGATGGGAATCATTCATGGCTCCAATGAAAGAGAGGGGCAGGTCCTGTGTCCACGCGGCGCTAGGCGCCGGCACGCGCTGGGCCGGCCGGCGTTCGCTCGGGGGCGTCCGGATACGTCGTCGGAAAAGCCGGCTGCACCTCCTCGGGCCCATCGGGCACCTGGGCGGGCACCGGTTGCTGCACCTTGCCTGGTTCGTCACTGAAGGGCTGGGGCGGCCGGGGCGGGAGCGCGGGCTCGTTCGTGGGGTTCATGGCATCGCTTGCAAGGACGACAAAGGAAAGAGATTCGGGCGTGAAACACGTGGAGCAATTAACAAATAGATTCCTTTGAAAATCATTCCACCTGTTTGTTTCCTTTCTGCATCTCTTTTATCAAAGAGAAGGCTTTTCAGCCGAGGATGCTTGTAGAAAGGGAAAACCCTGGAAAGACCATTCTTGGATGGAGAAAAGAAAAAGGTTGGAAAGCCTTTTCCTGAGCCGTTGTAGGACAAGCGGATGCAAAACAAGGGACCTGCCACCTGCAGGAGGGCTTCCATGCAAGGCTGGGGCGGCACCGGGCCGTTGCCCTTGCTGGTTGGGGCGCGCTGCGCTGACGCCTGTGTAAGCGCTGACTGACAAAGGGGGCTGTTGCGCAGTCCAAGCATCGGGCTGCGCATGGGGAATTGGCCCCGGCGAAGCTCTCAACGATGTTTTTGGAGATCAAGATGGCAAATCGCGACTACAACGAATCTCAGCGCTACCAAGGCCGCGGCTACGAGGACGAACGCTCCGGCTATGGCAGGGAGGGCGAATACGGCGGTCAGGAGGACCGCGGTCGGTATTCGCGCCAAGGCCACCAGGGCGGACGCGATGGAGGCTACGGTGACCACCACGGCGGCTACGGGGGCAGCCAGTACAACACCCAGGGCGGGTACCGGGGCGGTGACCAAGGCGGCTACGGCGGGGGCCGCCAGGGCGGCTGGGAAGGCGCGCAGGGCGGCTACGGCGGAGGCCACGGCGGCTATGGGGGCGGTCAGGGCGGCTATGGCGGCGGTCAGGGCGGCTACGGCGGCGGCTGGGGCAGCCAGCAGGGCGGCGGCTGGGATGGTGGCCCGTCCTATGCGCAGGCCGGCAACCAGGGGCGCTATGGCAGCTACGGGGGCTACAGCCAGCCGGGTGGGCGCCAGCACGGGGGCTACGGCGGTGGCTATGAGTACCAGGGTGGCTATGGCGGCGACCGTGGGGGCAGCTACGACCAGCAGCAAGGCTACGGCGGCCAGGCAGGCCACCGGGGGCAGATGCGCCATGACCACTCGCAGGGCTTCTACGGCGATGCGGACCGGTTCGCGGGCGGCTCGCGCGGGGGGCAGCAGCAACGCTCGCGCTACCACGACGATCCGGACTACCAGCAGTGGCGCGACGAGCAGATGCGCAATCTGGACAGCGACTACGAAAGCTGGCGCGGGGAGCGTTACAAGAAATTCTCCGAGGAATTCAACAACTGGCGCAGCAACCGCAGCCGCAACAGCGGCCAGGGCGAGGGCGGCAGCGAGGGCGGCGGCCGCGCAGAGCACGGCTCTTCCTCTTCGTCCTCTTCCTCTTCCGGAACCGGCTCGGGCTCGGGCTCTAACAGCCAAAAAGCATCCGGCAAGGACCAGAGCAAGTAACCTCCTCGCCTGAACTGGAAACCGCGGGCGGCGCCGGCCATGGTGGTGGCGGGCGCC
>NZ_ALEE01000276.1 GCF_000282995.1 Melaminivora alkalimesophila | reverse complement strand
CAGGCGCAGCTCGAAGCACGCCCCCGCGCCCTCCTGATTGCGCACCCGCACCTGCCCCCCATGGCGCTCGAGCACGGTGCGCACGAAGGCCAGCCCCAGGCCAATCCCCTGTGGATTGGCGCCGTCGTGGTTGGCGTGTCGGAAAGGCTCGAAGATGCGGGCCTGCAACTCGGGCGCGACGCCCGGGCCTTGGTCCACGATGGTGACGACCCATTCGCCGGCCTCGGCCGCCAGCGCACAGCGCACCGCAGCGCCGGCCGGACTGAACTTGATGGCGTTGCCCAGGACGTTGGCGACCGCGCGCAGCACCAGGGACTGGTCGCCCGCCACGGGCGCCGCTTCATCGGCGCCTGCAAGTTCCAGCCCCAACCCCTTTTTCTGGGCATTGGCCCACGCGTCGTCCAGCGCCTCCTGAAGGACATGAGCCAGGTCGAAGGGGGCCTGTTCGTAGGTGTCGGCCTGGGCGCTGGCCAGCCGGACGAAGCCCTGGGCCATGCCCAGCGATGCCTGGGCGTGGCGCTCGATGCGCTCGAGCAGCTGCTGCTGCGACATCCGACCCGGAAAGCTGCGCCACATCTCCAGGAGGGTCAGGATGGAGGCGGCCGGCGCGCGGATGTCGTGGGAGATGAAGTGCAACGCCTGGTCGCGCTGCTGCTGCGCCCGGCGCATGGGCGTCAGATCCACGAGGGTGATCAGCCAGAGGGAGCGGGCGTCCATCCGGTGGTGCTGGCAGAGCGCCAGCAGGTCGCGGCCGCGCGCATCGCGCCCCTCCTGGCGGGGCGGGACCGCGGCCTGGTCCAGGCCGCCCGCAGGCAGAAGCGGTTCGCCGCTGCACGGGTTGCGCAGGTCGGCCAGCAGCTCGCTCACCAGGCGCCCCTCCAGCGGCAGGCCGACGTGGGCTAGGTGGTCCTCGGCGGCGTCGTTGGCCAGCAGGATGCGCCCCGCCCCGTCGCAGGCCAGGGTCGGCGAGGGCAGGTGCTGGAGGCTGAGGCTGATGAAGTGGTGCAGGCGGCGCAGCCGGGCCGAGGCGTCCTCGACCGCGTGGATGCGCCGCTCCAGCGCGTCCGTGTAGCTCCGCTTGCCCTGGGCGGGAGGGGGCAGCTGCAGCTGCAGCGCCTGCATCTCCAGCTGCAGGAAATGCGCCGCCGCGCCCAGGCGCCGCCAGCTCCACAGTGGCCAGGCCAGGGCGATGCCGACCAGGGCCGGGGTGGCGGTGGGCTGCCAACCGAGCAGCGCCGGGGCGGCCAGGGCCACGGCGAGCGTCGCCAGCGCCAGGACTGCGCTCAGCGCCAACCCGGCGGCTGGACCCAGCAGGGCCACGCCCAGCAAGGCCGCGGCGGCGATTCCCAGGTGCAGCCCCAGCTCCAGCTCGACCGGCAGGGGCCGCAGGTAGGCCTGGGCCCGCTCGGCGTGCAGCGCGTGCGCCAGCAGCTCGACGCCGGGGATGCGCCGCGTGCCGTCCGACAGGGGGGCGACCAGCATGTCGCCAAGACCGACGGCGGTCGCGCCCACCAGCACGTAGCGGTCCCGCAGGGCGCCCGGCGGCAGGTGGCCTTTCAGGACGTCGACGTAGGAATACACGGTGAAGGCCGGTCGCCCGGCAGTGAAAGTCAGGATCCGGGGCTCCTCGCGCACCCAGGCGCCCGAGGCCGGAGGGCGGTTGCCCCGGCAGGCGGGCTGGGGCTCGCCGCCCGCACACAGCAGGGCGATGCTCATGTGGGGCCAGGGGCTCGACTGCGGGCCCTCGCGCCGGTACAGCCGGCGGGTGATGCCGTCGCTGTCCACCTGCACCTGCACATGGCCCAGCTGGGCCGCCGCAGTGCGCAGCAGGGGCAGCGGGCCGTCCACGCTGCTGCCGAAGCCGTGGGGGCTGCGCTGCGCCACCGGCAGCACCACGTTGCCCGCACGGTCGAGGGCGCGCGCCAGCAGCAGGTCGTCTCCGGGGTAGTCGGCGTCGGCCTCGCCGAACAGGATGTCGAGACCGATGGCGCGAGGGCCCTGGGCGGCCACGGTGGCCAGCATCTGCGCGTGCAGGGCCCGGCGCCAGGGCCAGCGGCCGATGGCCTCCAGGCTGGCATCGTCGATGGCGATCAGGACGACCTCGTCGGTGGGCGGCAGCACGTGCCGGCGCATGGCCGCATCGTGCAGCAGGTGGTCGACGCGCCGCAGTGCGCCGCTCAGGGAAAGACCGGCCACCAGCGCCAGGACCGCCAGGGACAGCAGCAGCCACTCGCGGCGCAGGCGCCCGGCGCGCCGGCGGGCCATGGGAGCCCGGGCGGGCTGCTGGCGGGCCTCCATGGTGCCCTGGGCTGGCGCTGCCGTGGCTCAGGGAGCCGACAGCGGGCGCCCGTCGGAGGCGGTGACGGGCTGGCCGCTGCCGTCCTGCACCGAAGCCGCCACCCGGAAGCGGCGCGCCGTGGAGAAGCGGCTGCGCAGGCCGGAGGGATCCAGCGTCTGGATGCGCACGTAGTACAGCCCGGGAGCCAGCGCAGGTGCCACCCAGGCGGGCTCGCCCAGTTCCTCGTCCACCAGAGGTTCGGCAAAGCCGGCCTCGGCGGCGAGCTGCAGGCGGTAGCGCTGTCCCGGCGCGCCCCCGGGCCAGCTCAGCTGCAGCCCGGTCCCGCCCGGGGCGCGGCCGATGGTCTCGGAGGTCGGGGTCGGCGGCCGGGCCGCGACGGCAAAGGGCTGTACCGGCCCAAAGGGGCCCTGGTCGGCGCTGCCATCGGGCAACATCCGGATGCTGGCTGCGCGCCAGTGGTAGCGCCCCGGGGCCAGCAGGCGGGCGTCCAGCGCACACTCGCCAACCCGGATCTCGTCGAGCAGGGGCTGGGCGAAATCCGCGGAGCTGGCGACCTGCAGCCGGTAGCGCGCAGCCCCCTCGACGGCAGTGCAGCGCAGCAGCGCCTCCCCGAGGGGCAAGGCCTGGCCATCCGTGCCGCTCTGGTAGAGCGGTGGCAGCGGATGGGCCTTGACGGTGATGGCGCGCTGCGCCACTTGGCCGGGCAGGCCCTCGGCGTCGAGCGCGCGCACCGAAAGGTACCACTGGCCGTCCTCCGGGGCCGGCAGGCGGAGTTCGGCGGAGGCGGACGTGCTGCTGTGCACCACGGCGTGGAATTGTGGGTCGCTGGCCAGCTGCACCTGGTAGGCGGCCGCCTCGGCCACGGGCGTGAGGCGCAGGCTCAGAAAGTCGGCGTCGCTGAAGACGGCGGGCAGAGCTTCCAGATCGGGCGCAGGCAACAGGGGGCGTGGCGCGGCGAGGCGCCCGGCGGCCGAGACTGCCAGGCCCTGCCCGCCCGACAGCAGCGCCGGCGCGTCGGCAGCGGTGCGCGACGCGACGGCCACGGAGCCTTCGGTGACGGCGGCCAGCGTGCGCCCGTCCGGTGCCAGCGAGAGCACGAAGCGCGTGCCGCGCACGGCCGTGGTGGCGGTGGGCGTGCGAATCTCCAGGGTCCGCCCCGACCCGGCCGCGGGCGCGACCGAGGGTTCCACGGCGCCGCGCTGCAGCCCGAGCAGCGACTGCGCGTCGCCCGCGCGCCCGCGGCGGCGCAGCTGCTCGAGCAGCACGTCCGAGTCGGCCTGCACGCGGACCACGGTACCGTCGGCCAGCCGCACGCTGATGAAGGAGCCGGGTCCAGCCTGGGCGCGCGTGCCCTCGGGCAGCTGCTGACCGGCCAGCGCCGGCTCGGGCTGGCTCGCGCCCGGGAGGGTCACCAGCCCCGCGCCGTGCACGAACACCACCTCGGCCGCGCTGCGCGGCAGCAGCTCCAGCGGGATCTGCAGGACCGAGCCCGGCTGCAGGCGCCGCGGGTCCGGTACCCGGTTGTGCCGCTGCAGCTCGCGCCACAGCCGGGCGCTCCCCAGGTAATGGGAGGACAGGGCTTCGAGCGTGTCGCCGGGCCGCACCCGGTGTTCGATGGCCTGGCCGGCAGCGGCCAGCAGCGGACATGCCAGGAGCGCGGCCGCCCAGCGGCGCCCGCGGCGCAGGAACTCAGCCATGGTTCGCCTCCGCGCCTTCCTGGGCCGGCACGGCTTCCAGCCGGTAGCCCACCCCGTAGACCGAGCTGATGACGTAGCCATGGTCGGGGCGCAGTTGCAGCTGGGTGCGCAGGCGGGAAATGTGCGTATCCAGCGAGCGCGAGACCACATCGGCATTGTGGCCCCACACCGCCTCGCGCAGGTGCTCGCGCGACAGCAGGCGCCCCAGGTTCTGGAAGAGAAACAGCGCCAGCTCGTACTCGCGCGTCTTCAGCTCGACGGGCCGGCCATCCATCTCCACCGTGCGCGTGTCGGGATGGAAACGGTAGCGCCCGCAGTCCAGCGCCTCGACCGGTGGCGCCGGCCAGGCACGGCGCAGCAGCGCCGCCACGCGCGCGTTGAGCTCGGCGATGCGCACCGGCTTGCCCATGAAGTCGTCTGCCCCGCAGGCCAACCCGGCGACGATGTCGCGCTCTTCCTGGCGGTGGGTGACGAACAGAATGGGCAGTTCCGGGCCGAGGTGCTCGCGCACCCAGGCGACGATCTCCGGACCGCTGGAATCGGGCAGTTCCCAATCCACGATCAGCAGATCAAAGGTCTCGCGGCGCAGCACCCGCAGCAGCTCCGTCCCCGTGGAGAAGCCGTGGCACTGGTGGCCCGCGGCGTCCAGGGCTGCCGTGAAGAGCTCCAGCTGGAGCGGATCGTCGTCCACCGCAGCGATGCGCATGTCTACTCCTCCCGTGGTTCGGCCGCCCCTTCCGGGCGCGGGGCCGCCGTTGGCCTATGGTCCTTCAGCTTGCCGCACCCGCCGGGGCTTCCCCCTTGCTGGCGGCCAGCGCGTCCAGGGCGCGGGCCGCCTCGTGCGCGGCCGCACCTTCCAGCGGCTCGAGCTGTCCGGCCAGGGCGACAAGCGCCGCACCGCCTTCGCGCTGCAGGCGGGCGATGGCCTGTCCGGCCTCGCGCGGCGCTTCGAACCCGGTGCTTTGCAGCAGCAGCCGGCCGTCGGCCGCCACCAGCTTGAAATAGAACTTCCCGTCCGACTCGCGGTATTGCTTGAATGCTGCCAGGGCGGGCGGATCGGCCTTGTCGGCGGTCGCCGCCTGCGCTTCGCTCGCCACGGCGACGAGCGGCCTCAGCCCGACGGCATGGCGCAGGCGCTTGAGGAACGGCCGCGCCTCGGCGCGCGCCCGTCCGGCTCCCAGCTGCAGCGCCTCCTCGACCTTTTCCGGGTGCGCCATCAGGTCCTCGTAGCGCGCGCGCATCGGAGCGATCTCGGCGTCGATGCGCTCGAACAGCTGCTGCTTGGCGTCTCCCCAGGCGATGCCGTCTTCGTAGGCGCGGCGCATGGCGGCCGTCTCCTCGGGCGTGGCGAAGGCCTGGTAGATCTGGAACAGGGCCGAGCCTTCCGCTTCCTTGGCCTCGCCCGGCGCGCGCGAGTCGGTGACGATGGACATCACCAGCTTGCGCAGCTGCTCGCGCGGCGCGAACAGCGGGATGGTGTTGTCGTAGCTCTTGCTCATCTTGCGCCCGTCCAGACCGGCAAGCAGGGCGACGTTGTCCTCGATGGCGGCCTCCGGCAGCACGAAGTGCTCCCCGTACAGGTGATTGAAGCTGGCCGCCATGTCGCGCGCCATCTCGATGTGCTGCACCTGGTCGCGGCCCACGGGCACCTTGTGGGCGTTGAACATCAGGATGTCCGCGCCCATCAGCACCGGGTACATGAACAGGCCGGCCGTGACGCCATCGTCGCCCTCGCGCCCGGCTTCCTGGTTGCGGTCCTGCGCGGCCTTGTAGGCATGGGCGCGGTTGAGCAGCCCCTTGCCGGTCACGCAGGTCAGGAACCAGGTCAGTTCCGGGATTTCCGGGATGTCCGACTGGCGGTAGAAAGTGACGCGCTCGGGGTCCAGGCCGGCGGCCAGCCAGCTGGCGGCGATCTCCAGCGTCGAGCGGTGCACGCGCCCGGGCTCCTGGCACTTGATCAGCGCGTGGTAGTCGGCGAGAAAGTAGAAGTTCTCCACGCCCGGCGTGCGCGTGGCGGCGATGGCGGGGCGCATCATGCCGGCGTAGTTGCCCAGGTGGGGGGTGCCGGAAGGCGTGATGCCGGTGAGGAAGCGGACGGGGTTCGGTGCCATGAAACGAAGAAGGGAAGGTGCGGGACGGGTTCAGCGCAGCAGCGCGACCAGAGGGGAGAGCAGCAGGTCGATGGCGCCGTAGCCCAGCGACATGAGCGGGCGCAGCCACAGGGAGCCCACCACGCCGGCCAGCACCAGCGCCAGCACGATAAAGAAGCCATAGGGCTCGATGCGCGCGAGCCACAGCGCCTGCCGCCCGGGCAGCAGGCCCGCCAGCACGCGCCCGCCGTCCAGTGGCGGCAGCGGGAACAGGTTGAAGGCCCACATCACGAGGTTGACCAGGATGCCGGCGCGCGCCATCTGCACGAAGAACGGCTCGGACACGCCCGCGGCCACCAGCCCGATCAGCAGCAGCGCCCAGGCGATCGCCTGCAGGAAGTTGGAGGCCGGCCCCGCCAGCGCCACCCAGACCATGTCGCGCTTCGGGTGCCGCAGGTTGCCGAAGTTCACCGGCACCGGCTTGGCGTAGCCGAACACGAAGGCGCCCGAGGTGGAGAAATACAGCAAGAGCGGCATCAGGATGGTGCCGATCGGGTCGATGTGCTTGATCGGGTTGAGCGTCATGCGCCCGAGCATGTAGGCCGTGCTGTCGCCGAAGTGGCGCGCCGCATAGCCGTGGGCGGCCTCGTGCACCGTGATGGAGAACAGCACGGGCAGGGCGTAGATCAGGATCGTCTGGATGGGGTCGGAAGAAGGCACCTGCCGATTGTCGCGCATGGCGACCAAGGCCTCCTGTCCGACAGCGGTCGGGTGTTTGTCCGACAGCGGCGCGTGCCACCGGCGCCCAACAATGTCCGACAAGCCTGGCGTGCAACGCGCCGGACGGACAAGAACGACTGGAGCCCATCCCATGCACGCCTGGTACGCCCCCCTGAAGATATTCGCGCTCGTCGTCGTGTTGCTGATGGCGGTGGCCATGGTCTATGCCGGAACCATGGCGATCACCTACTGGGCCGGCATCGGCGTCTGACGCCCGCCTTCATCGACGCCAAGGGAGCCACCATGAACAAGCGCCAGACACGCCTCTTCGCCATCGTCGCCACGGCCCTCTCGGCCGCCGTGTTCCTCATCCTCACCTTCGACAGCCACCGCCAGTTCGACCGGCTGACCAACGCCGAGTCCATCACGCCGGCCGTCACGCACGGCAAGAACGTCTGGCACAAGAACAACTGCATCAACTGCCACACCATCTTCGGCGAGGGCGCCTACTACGCGCCCGACCTCACGAAGATCAGCAAGCTGCGCGGCGAGGCCTATCTCAAGGCCTACATGAAGGACCCGTCCAAGTTCTACGACGAGCAACGCCACCGCCGCCTGATGCCCAAGCAGAACCTGAGCGAGGAGGACATCGATGGGTTGATCGCCTTCTTCGACTGGGTGAGCAACGTGGACAACCAGGGCTGGCCGCCGCGGCCGATCCTGGTGGCCGGCTCGGCCCTGCCCGGTGCCGACCGGACCATGGAGCAGCAGACCAGCGGCGCCAAGGTCGGGCGCGGCGGCATCGAGGCGCCCCCGGGGGCGCGGCCGCTGGCCGGCGACGAGGACCCCATCGCCCTGGGCGAGCGGGTGTTCCGCACGGCCACGCCCGCCTGCACCGCCTGCCACTCCACGGCGCCGGGCGTGAACATGGCCGGCCCCTCGCTCGCGGGCCTGGTGGCGCGCACCGAGGCGCTGCTGGCTTCCGGCGACTACAAGGGCGAGTCCAAGGACGTGCGCGGCTACATCCACGAGTCCATCGTCGCGCCGAGCGCACACCTGGTGCCCGGACCGATGTACTCGGCCGACGGAACCTCCTTCATGCCGACCACCTACGGCAAGGACCTCGCGCCCGAGCAGATCGAGCAGCTCGTGGACTACCTGATGACCCTCAAATAACCCGAAGCCGCCCAGGTTCCTTCCGGAGTCCGCCATGAGATACAAGTCCCAATCCGTCGCCTACTGGTATTTCGCCGTGGCCGTGGCCCTGTTCGGGCTGCAGATCGTGTTCGGCCTGCTGTCGGCCACCAAATACCTGGGGCCGGATCCGCTCTTGTACATCCTGCCCTTCGACGTCACGAAGGTCATCCACACCAACGTGCTGATCGTCTGGGTGATCTGCGGCTTCATGGGTGCGACCTACTGGATGGTGCCCGACGAGTCGCGCACCGAGCTCTACAGCGTGAAACTCGCCTACATCCAGCTGGTGCTGTGGGTGGTGATGGGCGTGGCGACGGTGATCGGCTACCTGTTTCGCTGGGGAACGGGCAACAAGCTGCTCGAGCAGCCGCTGCCGTCCAAGCTGGCGATCGTGGTGGCGATGCTGATCTTCCTCTACAACATTGGCATGACGATCCGGAAGTCGGGCCGCTTCACCACGCCCGAGGGCGTGCTGCTGGGGGGGCTGGGGCTGGCGGCGGTGCTGTACCTGCCGGCGCTGTTCGAGTTCCACAACTACACGGTGGCGATCTTCTACCGCTGGTGGACCATCCACCTGTGGGTGGAAGGGGTGTGGGAGATGATCCAGGGCGGCTTCCTCGCCTACCTGCTGATCCGCCTGTCGGGCGCCGACCGCGAGGTGATGGAAAAATGGCTGTACGTCATCGTCGGCCTGGTGTTCATCGCCGGCATCCTCGGCACGGCGCACCACTACTACTGGGTGGGCGTGCCGTCGTACTGGCTGCCGATCGGGGGCTTCTTCAGTGCGCTCGAGCCCGTGGCGCTGGTCGGCATGGCCATGTACGCCTACTACGCGATGCGCCGCTCCGGCATGGCGCACCCGAACAAGCTGGCGCTGCACTGGACGGTGGGAAGTGCCGTGTACACGCTCTTCGGCGCCGGCCTGCTGGGCCTGGCCCACACCTTCCCGAGCGTCAACAAGTGGACGCACGGCACCTTGATCACCGCCATGCACGGCCACGCGGCGTTCTACGGCGCCTACGCGATGATCGTCATGGCCATGATCAGCTACGCGCTGCCGTCGTTCACGCGCCGGCCGGAAGAAGGCACATCCATGGGCTACCTGGCGTTCTGGATGCAGCTGGCCGGCATGTTCGGCATGACGCTGTCATTTGCCACCGCCGGCATCGGACAGGTCTACCTGGAGCGCATCATGGGCATGGGCTACCTGGACGCGCAGCTCAAAATCCAGGTGCACTTCGTGATGCTGATCATCACCGCCTCGATCTTTGCCGTGGGCGTGGCGCTGTTCATCATCGACTTCTTCCGCTATCCGCTGCGCCTGGAAGTGCGCACGGACGATCCGGTGGTGCCAGTGGCCCCGGCCCGAGCGGCGACGGTCTGACGGCGTGGACGCGACCTTCCTGCAGGCGGCCGACCAGGGCACTCCGGGCAACGTGGCCGACGCGCCCTATTACCTGCCCACGGGCGACGAGGTCGAGGTCTTCGAGCAGTGCCACGCCCAAGGGCTGGCGGTGATGCTCAAGGGCCCGACGGGCTGCGGCAAGACGCGCTTCGTCGAGTACATGGCCTGGCGCCTCAAGCGGCCGCTGATCACCATCTCCTGCCACGACGACCTGAGCGCGAGCGACCTGATCGGGCGCTTCCTCATCAAGAACGATGGCACCGAATGGCACGACGGGCCCCTGACCCGCGCGGTGCGCGAAGGCGCCCTGTGCTACCTGGACGAGGTGGTGGAGGCGCGCCAGGACACGGTGGTGGTGCTGCACCCGCTGACCGACCACCGGCGCGAGCTGCCCATCGACAAGACCGGCGAGCTGGTGCGCGCCGCACCGGGCTTCGGGCTGGTGGTCTCCTACAACCCCGGCTACCAGCGCATGCTCAAGGACCTGAAGCCGAGCACGCGCCAGCGTTTCGTGGCGCTGGACTTCGGCTTCCCCGCCCCGGACGTGGAGGCGCGCATCGTCGCGCGGGAAAGCGGCATCGGCGAGCCCGATGCGCGCGCGCTGGTGCAGCTGGCCGGGCGCCTGCGTGCGTTGCACGACCGCGGTCTGGCGGAGGTGCCAAGCACCCGCCTGTTGGTCGCGGCAGCGCAGCTGGCGGTGCGCGGCGTGCCGCTGCCGCGCGCCTGCATGCACGCCATCGTCGCGCCGCTGTCGGACGAGGCCTCGCTGGTCGCCGCCATGCGCGATCTGGTGGACGCGACCTTCGTCTAGGGCGCTGGGGCGGGCAGGGCATGGCCGAAGCCGAAGACGTCATCACCGACGCGGCGCGCCACGCGACCATCTACGCGCAGCAGCTGTGGCGCCGCCACCGCCCGCCGCTGCCCGGGCCGCCGGTGCTGCAGCTGGCCGACATCGCGGCGCGGCTGGACCTGCTCATCACGGCAGCCCTGGGACCGGGCCTGGTGCTGCGGCCGGCCCAGCCGCCGGCGCCGCCCACCTTTCTGTCGCGCTGGCTGCAGCGCGGCGAGCCGCCGCAGCCGGCGCAGGCGCTGCCCGCCACCGACGGCTTCAGCCTCTGGCTGCCGCCCGCACTGCCTGCCGAGGACGGCGTGGAAGCGGCCGCCGAGCGCTACCGCACGCTGGCACTGGCGCACGCCCAGCGCGCCCTGCGGGGCACCGCCCAGCAGGCCGCTGGGGTGCGCGAGCCGCTGGCG
>NZ_ALEE01000275.1 GCF_000282995.1 Melaminivora alkalimesophila | reverse complement strand
CCTGGGGGCGCTTGCCGCTGGGCGCGCCCTCGCACGGCACTCGACGAGCTGGCAGAGCTGCAGGAAGGGCGTGCGACCACGCTGTCGGTCGGTGTGGTCGGGCGCGCGCGTCAGGGCGAGGCTGGCTTGAGCCGCCTGACCGACATGCAGGCGCCGGTGGAACTGAAGTTCCCCGCCGGCGACGGGATGATGGCCGTGCGCGTCACCCCCACGGGGGTGGGCGCAGGAACGCCCGACACCTCCTATGGAACGCTGAGCCGCTTCGGCGCCGGCCCCGCCACCGCGCTGGACATGCCCACCCGCTCACCCGGCAGCCAGAGCGACGGCGGTGTCGGGCTCGGCATCGCCTACGAGACCGAGCGGCTCGCGGTGGACGTGGGCACGCTGCCGCTGGGTTTCCGGCAGGTGGACGTGATGGGCGGCCTGCGCTACCGCGCCGACCTGTCCGAGCAGGTCAGCCTGACGGGCGAGCTCTCGCGCCGCCCGGTCACCGACAGCCTGCTGTCCTTCGCGGGCGCGCGCGACGCCCGCACCGGCGAGAAGTGGGGCGCCGTCTCGTCCAACGGGGCGCGCCTGGATCTGACCTGGGACGATGGCGACTTCGGTGCCTACGTGATCGGCGCGGCGCACGCGCTGCAGGGGCGCAACGTGCAGTCGAACACCCGTGTGGAACTGGGCGGCGGCATGTACTGGCGCGTCCACCAGACCCCGGATTCGGCCTTCACCGCCGGCCTGAACGTCACCGGCCTGGGCTACCGCAAGAACCTGCGCTATTTCACCTACGGCCACGGCGGCTACTTCAGCCCACAGCAATTCCTGGCCATGAGCGTGCCCTTCGATTGGGCGCAGCGCAGCGGCCGCCTGAGCTACCAGGTCCGCGGTGCGCTGGGCGTGCAGTACTTCAAGGAGGATGCGGCTCCCTACTTCCCGACCAACCGGGCCCGGCAGGCCGCCGCCGCCCAGGCGGCCAGCGATGCGGCCGCCTTCGGCGAAGTCGGCACCAGCAGCACCGCCATCTATCCCGGCCAGAGCAAGACCGGCCTGGGCTACAGCCTCGGGCTGGCGATGGAATACCAGCTGCACCCACAGCTGTTCGTCGGCAGCCATCTGGCGCTGGACAACGCGCGCAACTACCGCCAGTTCACCGGCGGCCTGTACATGCGCTATGCGCTCCAGCCCTACGGAGGGCGCCAGGCCCTGCCGGTGGCGCCGCTCAAGTCACCCTACGCATTCTGAAGGGCGCGCGCGGCCCTCGCCCTCCTACAGCCCTTGCAGCCTGCGCAGGAAGCCATGCACGATGGCATCCGCGCACGGCCCTGCCACGTCGCGCACGAAGGCCGGAAAATCCACGTGGGCGCTGTCGTCCGCGCGGTCCGAGATGGTGCGCACGGCAGCAAAGGGCAGGCCGTGGTCGCGGCAGACCTGGGTCACCGCCGCGCCCTCCATCTCCACGGCAAGCACCTCGTGCCCGGCCGCCAGCAGTTCGCGGCGCAATCGCTGCGACTCCGCCGCCGTGCTGACGAAGCGGTCGCCGCTGGCGACCAGACCCCGATGCACGCGCCGGGCGGCCGCCGCGCCTTGCCCCCGTCCCGCGAACTCCGCCGCCGCCTCGGCCAGCAACGCCGCCAGCGCCGGGTCGCAACCCATGCGCACCGCCCCATAGCCCGGCACCTCCCAGCGCGGGAAGATCGGCGAGGCGTCCATGTCGTGCTGCAGGTACTCGGTGGCGACCACCACGTCGCCCACCTGCACGCCCTCGCCCACGCCGCCGGCCACGCCCGTGAAGACCATGCGCCGCGCGCCGAAACGCTCGGCCAGGGCGTTCGCCGTGGTCGCGGCTGCGACCTTGCCGATGCCGCTGAGCACCAGCACCACGTCGTGCCCCTCCAGGCGCCCGCGCCAGAACACGCGGCTGGCGTGCTCGATGCGTTCGGGTGCTTCGAGGGCGGAAACCAGGCTGCCCTGTTCTTCGGGCAGCGCGCTCAGGATGGCGGTGGTCATGGCAGAGGCAGGAAAAGTGCAGAGGACAAAAAAAGAGCCGGGATTATCCCGGCCCGTGCAATGCCCCTGGTTCCCGGGGCAGACAGGAGTGAACGCGTGGCGGCTCAGCCCTTCTTCGCGTCGCGCAGCTCGCGCCGCAGGATCTTGCCCACCGGCGTCTTTGGCAGCTCGTCGCGGAACTCGATGATGCGCGGCTGCTTGTAGCCCGTCAGGTTGGCGCGGCAAAATTCCTTCACGTCGGCCTCGGTCAGGTGCGGGTCCTTCCGGACGATCACCAGCTTCACCGCCTCGCCCGTCTTCTCGTCCGGCACGCCCACCACGGCGCACTCCAGCACCCCCGGCATGGTCGCCACCACGTCCTCGACCTCGTTCGGATAGACGTTGAAGCCGCTCACCAGCACCATGTCCTTCTTGCGATCCACCACCTTGAAGAAGCCGCGGCTGTCCATGGTGCCGATGTCGCCGCTCTTGAAGTAGCCGTCCTCGGTCATGACCTTGGCCGTCTCGTCTGGGCGCTGCCAGTAGCCGGCCATGACCTGCGGGCCCTTGATGGCGATCTCGCCCGGCTGGCCGGTGGCCGAGATGTCACGGCCCTCGTCGTCCAGGATGCGCATCCAGGTGCTCGGGATCGGCACGCCGATGGTGCCCGAGAACTCCTTGGTGGTGACCGGGTTGCAGCTGGCCGACGGGCTGGTCTCCGACAGGCCGTAGCCCTCGCAGATCGGGCAGCCGGTCTTCTCCAGCCACAGCTTGGCCACGGCCGCTTGCACCGCCATCCCACCGCCCACCGAGACCTTCAGGTTGCTCCAGTCCACCTTGTTGAAGTCCGGGTGGTTGGCCAGCCCGTTGAACAGCGTGTTCACCGCCGGGAAGCTGTGGAACTTGTGCTTGGACAGCTCCTTGAGCACCGCCGGCAGGTCGCGCGGGTTCGGGATCAGGATGGTCTTGCCGCCCGTGCGCATCGACAGCATCATGTTCACCGTGAACGCGAAGATGTGGTAGAGCGGCAGCGCGCACACCGCGGTGGGCTGCTCGCCCTCCGGCACCTTGCTCATCACCGGCGCGTTCCAGGCCTCGGACTGCAGCACGTTGGCGATCACGTTGCGGTGCAGTAGCACCGCCCCCTTCGGCACGCCCGTGGTGCCGCCCGTGTACTGCAGCAGGGCGATGTCGTCGGGCGTGAGCTCCGGCCGCGTGAACGGCGCGCCCGCGCCCTTGGCGAGCGCGTCGTTGAAGCGCACGGCGCCCGGCAGCTCATATGGCGGCACCATCTTCTTGACGTTGCGCACCACGTAGTTCACCAGCGCCCCCTTGAGGAAGCCCAGGCGGTCGCCCATGGCGCACAGCACCACGTGCTGCACCTGCGTGCGCGCGATGCAGGCCTGCAGCGTCGCGGCGAAGTTCTCGATGATGACGATCGCCCGGGCGCCCGAGTCCTTGAGCTGGTGCTCCAGCTCGCGCGGCGTGTAGAGCGGGTTCACGTTCACCACCACGAAGCCCGCGCGCAGGATGGCCGCCACCGCCACCGGGTACTGCGGCACGTTGGGCATCATGATCGCCACCCGGTCGCCGCGCGCAAGGCCCAGACCCTGCAGGTAGGCGGCGAACTGGCGGCTCTGCTCGTCGGTCTCGGCGTAGCTGATGTCCTGGCCCATGAAGCTGTAGGCCGTGCGGG
>NZ_ALEE01000274.1 GCF_000282995.1 Melaminivora alkalimesophila | reverse complement strand
AGGCCGTGCGGCCCGCGTAGTCCTTGAAGGCCTGCTCCATCAGCTGCGCCAGCGAGGTGTATTGCCCCGGGTCGATGTCGGCGGGAACCCCCGGCGGGTAGGCGGCAAGCCACGGACGGTCGGTCATTGTCGGTCTCCTGAAGTTTCTTGTTGCGGATGAATTGGAACCTTACTCGATGGCCTTGCCGATGTCCTCGACCACCTTCTTGGCATCGCCGAAGACCATCATGGTCTTGTCCATGTAGAACAGCTCGTTGTCCAGACCGGCGTAGCCCGCCGCCATGGAACGCTTGTTGACGATCACGGTGCGCGCCTTGTAGGCCTCCAGGATCGGCATGCCGTAGATCGGCGAGCCCTTTTGCAGCGCGGCCGGGTTCACCACGTCGTTGGCGCCCAGCACGATCGCCACGTCCGTCTGGCCGAACTCGCCGTTGATGTCCTCCATCTCGAACACCTGGTCGTAGGGCACTTCCGCCTCGGCCAGCAGCACGTTCATGTGCCCCGGCATGCGCCCGGCGACCGGGTGGATGGCGTACTTCACGCTGATGCCCTTGTCGGTGAGCTTTTGCGCCAGCTCCTTGACGGCGTGCTGCGCGCGCGCCACCGCCAGCCCATAGCCGGGAACGATCACCACCGTCTCGGCCTGGCTCAGCAGGAAGGCCACGT
>NZ_ALEE01000273.1 GCF_000282995.1 Melaminivora alkalimesophila | reverse complement strand
GGGGCTGAAATCGGTGCCGGCCGCCCAGGCCGGCGTCTTCACGGTGTTCCTGCCCGTCAGCGCCGCCGTCGCATCGCCCCCGAAGCCCCCCAGGATCACGTTGAAGAACGAGCGGTTCATCGCCTTGCACATGATGTAGGAGAGGATCGCGCCCGAGCTGCCGACCAGCGAACCGGCGATGATCAGCATGCTGTTGTTCAGCGAAAAGCCGATGCCCGCCGCCGCCCAGCCCGAATAGCTGTTGAGCATGGACACCACCACCGGCATGTCGGCGCCGCCGATCGGGATGATGATCAGCACGCCGAGCACGAAGGCCAGCGCCAGCATCGCGAAGAAGGCGCCCCAGTGCTCGGTCGCCATGAAGGCCAGGCCCAGCCCCACGGTCGCCAGGCCCAGCACCAGGTTCAGCAGGTGCTGGCCGGCAAACACCACCGGCGCACCCTGGAACAGGCGGAACTTGTACTTGCCCGAGAGCTTGCCGAAGGCGATCACCGAGCCGCTGAAGGTGATGGCGCCGATGGCCGCGCCGAGGAACAGCTCCAGCCGGTTGCCGTAGGGAATGGGCGTGCGCACCGCCGGGTCGGCGCCGTGCGGCGGCGTGATGCCGAAGGCCCAGGGCTCGGCCACCGCGGCGATGGCGATGAACACCGCCGCCAGCCCGATCATGCTGTGCATGAAGGCCACCAGCTCGGGCATCTTGGTCATTTCCACGCGCTGGGCCATCAGCGTGCCGGCGGCGCCGCCCACCACCAGCCCCAGCAGCACCCACGACAACCCCAGGGCCGAGCCCGCCAGCGTGACGATCAGCGCCGCCGTCGTCACGACGGCAATGCCCATGCCGGCCATGCCGAACAGGTTGCCGCGGATCGAGGTGGTGGGGTGCGACAGGCCCTTGAGTGCCTGGATGAAGCACACGCTGGCCACCAGGTACAGCAGCGTGACGAGGTTCATGTCCATGGTCGCGCCCCTTTCAGTGGGAATTGCCGGCCGGGGTCTTGCGTTCCTTCTTGCGGAACATCTCCAGCATCCGGCGCGTGACCAGGAAGCCACCGAAGACGTTCACCGCCGCCAGCGCCACCGCCAGCACGCCCATGCTGCGCCCGAGCGTGGTCTCGGTCAGCGCCGCCGCCAGCATGGCGCCCACGATGACGATCGCCGAGATCGCGTTGGTCACGGCCATCAGCGGCGTGTGCAGCGCCGGCGTCACGTTCCAGACCACGTGGTAGCCCACGTAGATGGACAGCACGAAGATGATCAGGTTGATCAGGGTGGGCGAGACCGATTCCATCGCGGGGCTCCTGGCTGAAGGGCGGGGACTGTCGGCGCTGGC
>NZ_ALEE01000272.1 GCF_000282995.1 Melaminivora alkalimesophila | reverse complement strand
TCGGCGCTGGCCGTCACTGCGGCAGCGGCTGGGGAAAGGGTGGCAGCACCAGGCGGCCGTCCATCATGCCGGCGCTCACGCGCGCGGCCTCGCGCAGCTGGTGCATCCATTCCTGCGCCGGGCGGCCGGCGCGCAGGAACTCCATGTTGTTGCGCGTGGGCGGGCGCAGCAGCCGCTGGTCGGCCAGCACGTCGATGGCGATGAAGCCGCCCTCGGGCGTGGAATAGCGGTAGGCGACGTGGGAGTGCGGCCGCGCCGGCACGGCCCCGTGCGCGGCCAGCATCTGCGCCAGCTGCGGGCGGCTGGCCTCCAGGTAACTGTCCAGGTCGGCGCGGCGCCGGTAGCGCAGGCAGTCGATGCGCACCGGGCTGCCCTGCGTGGCGTCCTCGACCTGCACGCCCTTTTGCGCCGGGCAGGACCAGGTCCAGAGTGTGGTGTCGCGCGGGTAATTGGTGGCGTTGGTCTGCACCAGCACGCTGGCCAGCAGCTCGCCGCCGCGGCCGCGCAAGCCCAGCAGCCGCGAGTGCATCGGCAGGTCGTGCGCCACGTCGTCCGGCAGCACGTCGAACACGGTGGCGTCCTCGGCCAGCGGGGTCCACGGCTGCCCCGGCGGCAGCTCCAGCTGCGCGCGGCCCACGCGCACCAGATCGGGCTGCAGCGGCGCGCAGGCGGTCAGGGCGGCCAGCGCCGCCACGGCCAGCGCCGGGCGCAGCGCCTGGGGTGTGCGGAGAAGCGTTCGGAGGCTCAAGATGGAATTCCTGTGGGAAGGCATTCAGGCGCGCGTCACCTGGCCGGCGTGCGCCACCAGGCAGGCGGCGACGATGTCGTCGTCCCGGTCGATGTGCAGTGCGCCGTCCTTGTCGATGATCAGCTTGAGAAAGTCGAGCACGTTGCGCGCGTACAGCGCCGAGGCGTCGGCCGCGACCAGCGCCGGCAGGTTCGTCTCGCCCACCAGCGTCACGCCCTGGTGCACCACCGTGCGCCCGGCCTGTGTCAGCGGGCAGTTGCCGCCCTGCGCGGCCGCCAGGTCGACGATCACCGATCCCGGCTTCATCGCCTCGACCATCTCCTGCGTGACCAGCACCGGCGCCGCGCGCCCGGGGATCAGCGCCGTGGTGATGACCACGTCGGCCTGCGCCACGCGCTTGGCGACCTCGACCTTCTGGCGCTCCAGCCAGCTCGGCGGCATGGGCCGGGCGTAGCCGCCCACGCCCTCGGCGGCCTCGCGCTCCTCGTCGGTCTCGTAGGGCACGTCGATGAACTTCGCGCCCAGGGATTCGACCTGCTCCTTCACGCTCGGGCGCACGTCGCTCGCCTCGATCACGGCGCCCAGGCGCTTGGCCGTGGCGATCGCCTGCAGCCCCGCCACGCCCACGCCCAGCACCACCACGCGCGCCGCCTTCACGGTGCCCGCGGCCGTCATCAGCATGGGAAAGAAACGCTGGTAGCGTTCGGCGGCGATCAGCACCGCCTTGTAGCCCGCGACGTTCGCCTGCGAGGAGAGCACGTCCATGCTCTGCGCGCGCGTGGTGCGCGGCGCGGCCTCCAGCGCGTAGGCCGTCACCCCGGCGGCCGCCAGCCGCGCCAGGCCCTCGGCATCGAAAGGGTTGAGCATGCCGACCAGCGTCGCGCCCGGGCGCAGCAGCGCCTCCTCGCCCGCGGCCGGCGCGCGCACCTTGAGCACCAGCTCGCAGCCCCAGGCACCGGCCGCGTCGACCAACTCCGCCCCGGCGGCGGCGAAGGCCGCGTCGGTCACGCTGGCGGCCACGCCCGCGCCGGACTGCACGCGCACGGTGTGGCCCTGCGCCGTGAGCTTCTTGACCGTCTCCGGTGTGGCGGCAACGCGCGTCTCGCCGGGCACGGTCTCGGCGGGCACTCCAATCAGCATCGTGTCGTCTCCTGCGCGGGAAGCCTGGGCTTCGTTCGGTTGCGTACTTCTGCTTACCCTGAGCTTACATGAAGAATTTCCTGCTTTAGCGCGGTCGTGCGAAAAAAGCACAGGCGCCAAAAAAACCCGCTGCCCTGGCGGGAGCGGGTTCGGGTTGCCGGGGCCCTGGCCGGCCGGCTTCAGTGGACCACCTGGCGCAGCTCGCCGGCCGCGTAGCGCGCCGCCATCTGCTCGAGCGTCAGGCCCTTGATCTTCGCGCCCTGGCCCTCGCAGCCGAACTCCAGGTAGCGCGCCTTGCAGATCGCCTTGGCGGCCTCGCGCGCCGGCTTCATCCACTCGCGCATGTCGAACTTGTCGGGGTTCTCGGCCTGGAACTTGCGCACCGCGCCGGTCATCGCCAAGCGGATGTCGGTGTCGATGTTGATCTTGCGCACGCCGTGCTTGATGGCTTCCTGGATCTCCTTGACGGGCACGCCGTAGGTTTCCTTCATCTTGCCGCCGTACTGGTTGATGATCGCCAGCAGCTCCTGCGGCACCGAGGACGAGCCGTGCATGACCAGGTGCGTGTTCGGGATGCGCGCGTGGATTTCCTTGACGCGCTGGATCGACAGCACATCGCCGGTGGGCGGGCGCGAGAACTTGTAGGCGCCGTGGCTGGTGCCGATGGCGATCGCCAGCGCGTCGAGCTGGGTTTCCTTGACGAACTGCGCGGCTTCCTCGGGGTCGGTCAGCAGCTGGTCGTGGCTGAGCTTGCCGACGGCGCCGACGCCGTCCTCCTCGCCCGCCTCGCCGGTCTCCAGCGACCCCAGGCAGCCCAGCTCGCCCTCCACCGTGACGCCCACCTTGTGCGCCATCTCCACCACGCGGCGCGTGACCTCGACGTTGTAGGCGAAGTCGGAGGGCGTCTTGCCGTCTTCCAGCAGCGAGCCGTCCATCATCACCGAGCCGAAGCCCAGCGCGATGGCGCCCTCGCACACGGCGGGCGAGGTGCCGTGGTCCTGGTGCATGACCAGCGGGATGTGCGGGTAGGCCTCGACGGCCGCCTGGATCAGGTGCTTGATGAAGCTCTCGCCCGCGTACTTGCGCGCGCCGGCGCTGGCCTGCAGGATCACCGGCGCGCCCACCTCGTCGGCGGCGGCCATCACGGCCTGCACCTGCTCCAGGTTGTTGACGTTGAAGGCGGGGATGCCATAGCCGTGTTCCGCGGCATGGTCGAGCAGTTCGCGCATCGAGACGAGGGGCATGGGTTCGATCCGTTCCAGGGGTTGGGGGATGCGGCGTGGTAACCGCTTCGTAACCGCCCGATTCTACCCAGCACCCCCGGCCGCACGCCCGCGCAGGGGCATGGCGGCGCCCGGGCCGGCCGCGGGCGCTACTGCGCGCGGCAGATCTTCAGCATGTTCGTGCCGCCCGGCTGGCCCATGGGCTCGCCGCAGGTGATCACGTACAGGTCGCCCTGCTGCACGATGCCGCGCATCTTCAGGTGGCCCTCGGCCTGCTCCAGCGCGGTGTCGCGGTCGGCGCTGGTGTCGATCAGCAGCGGCCGCACGTTGCGGTACAGCGCCATGCGCCGCTGCGTCGCGACCTTCGGCGTCAGCGCGTAGATCGGGATGTGCACGCGCCGGCGGCTCATCCACAGCGCCGTCGAGCCGCTGTCGGTCATGGCGACGATGGCCTTGGCGCCCAGGTGGTGCGCGGTGAACAGCGCCCCCATGGCGATCGACTGGTCGATGCGCCCGAGCGTGCAGGCCGCGAAATCCGAATCGCGCTCCGGGTCCTCGGCGGCCTCCGCCGCGGCGCAGATCTTCGCCATCTCCTGCACCGTCTCCAGCGGGTACTTGCCGGCCGCCGTCTCGGCGCTGAGCATCACCGCGTCCGTGCCGTCGAGCACGGCGTTCGCCACGTCGCTCACCTCGGCGCGCGTGGGCACCGGGTTGGTGATCATGCTCTCCATCATCTGCGTGGCGGTGATGACCACCTTGTCCATCTCGCGCGCCATGCGGATCATCTTCTTCTGCAGCGCCGGCACCGCCGCGTTGCCCACCTCCACCGCCAGGTCGCCGCGCGCGACCATGATGCCGTCGGAGACGCGCAGGATCTCCTCGAGCAGCGGCACCGCCTCGGCGCGCTCGATCTTCGCGATCAGCCCCGGCCGGTGGCGGTAGGGCGCCGCCGCCACGTTGCACAGCTGGCGCGCCATCTCCATGTCGGTGGCGTTCTTCGGGAAGCTCACGGCCACGTAGTCCGCCTGGAATCCCATGGCGGTGCGGATGTCCTCCATGTCCTTGGCGGTGAGCGCCGGCGCCGTCAGGCCCCCGCCCTGCTTGTTGATGCCCTTGTTGTTCGACAGCTCGCCGCCCACGCGCACGGTGGTGCAGACCTGCTCGCCGCGCACCGCGTCCACGGTAAGTTCGATCAGTCCATCGTTGAGCAGCAGGATGTCGCCCGGCTTCACGTCGCGCGGCAGCTCCTTGTAATCGAGGCCCACGCCGGCCTCGTCGCCGGGCTCGCTGCGCTCGGCGTCGAGCACGAAGGGCTGGCCGGCCTGCAGCATCACGCGGCCGCCGGCGAACTTGCCGACGCGGATCTTCGGGCCCTGCAGGTCGGCCATGATGGCGACCTCGCGCCCGGCGCGCTGCGCCGCCTCGCGCACCATGGCGGCGCGCTGCACGTGGTCCTCGGCCGTGCCGTGGCTGAAGTTCAGCCGCACCACGTTCACGCCCAGGGCGATCATCCGCTCGAGCAGCTGCGGCTCGCTCGACGCAGGGCCCAGGGTGGCGACGATCTTGGTGGCACGGCGGATGCGCATGGGTTTCAGGCTCCAGGGAGGTAATCGAGTTTCCATTCTGGCATGGAAGCGGTTACGGCCGGCGCCACCCGCCCCGGGGCGTGCGCTCAGGCGGCGGCACCCGTCCGCGCGAAGAAGGCCTGCGCCAACCGCACCCAGTAGGTCGAACCGATGGGCAGCAGCGCGTCGTTGAAGTCGTAGTTCGGGTTGTGCAGCTCGCACGGCCCCATGCCGGTGTACTGCGCCTCGCGGTGCGCGCCCTCGCCGTTGCCGAGGAACAGGTAGCAGCCCGGCACCTTCTCCAGGTAGAAGGCAAAGTCTTCCGCGCCGCCGTGCTGCGGCATCTGGCCATCGACCCGCTCGGCGCCGAAGACCTCGCGCGCCACCTGCATGGCGAAGTCGGTCGGGCCGTCCCAGTTGACCAGCGGCGGGTAGGCGCGGTGGAAATGCAGCTCGCCGCTGCCGCCGTGCACCTGCGGCAGCAGCTCGACCATGCGCCGCATGCGCTCCTCGATCTCGTCGAGCACGGCGGTGCTGTAGGTGCGCACCGTGCCGCGGACCACGGCCTCGCCGGGCAGCACGTTGTAGGCGTCGCCGGCGTGGATCTGCGTCACGCTCAGCACCGCCACGTCGATGGGGTTCCTGTGGCGCGAGATCAGCGTCTGCAGCTGGCCCACCAGCTCGGCGGCGATGACGATGGTGTCCACCGCCTTGTGCGGC
>NZ_ALEE01000271.1 GCF_000282995.1 Melaminivora alkalimesophila | reverse complement strand
GCTGGGCCGCATGGCCGCCGGTGCCGCGCACCGTGATGTCGAAGCGGTTGCTCGACGCCATGGCCGGGCCCTTGCGAAAGCCAAAATGCCCTTCGGGCAGGCCCGGCATGTTGTGCAGCCCGTAGATCTCGTCGCAGGGAAAACGCTCCAGCAGCCCGTCCTCGATCATCGCGCGCGCGCCGGCGTTGCCGCCTTCCTCGGCGGGCTGGAAGATGAAATGCACCGTGCCCTCGAAGTCGCGCTGCGCCGCCAGGTATTTCGCCGCCCCGAGCAGGATCGCCGTGTGGCCGTCGTGGCCGCAGCCGTGCATGCGCCCGGGGTGGCGCGAGGCGTGGGCGAAGCGGTTGTGCTCTGGCATGGGCAGCGCGTCCATGTCGGCGCGCAGGCCCAGCGTGCGCCCGCGCCCGCCGCTGCCCGCGCGCGTGCCGCGCAGCACGCCCACCACGCCGGTCTTGCCCAGGCCCCGGTGCACCTCGATGCCCCAGGAGGCGAGCCGCTCGGCGACCAGCTCGGCCGTGCGGTGTTCCTCGAAGGCGAGTTCCGGGTGGGCGTGGATGTCGCGGCGCAGCGCGGTGAATTCCGCGTGCGAGGCGGCGATCTCGTCGATCAGGGTCATGGGCTTGTCCTCCGCTCAGCGCCTGACCTGGGCGCGCACGTAGGCCGCGATCTCGGCCGCCACTTCCGCCAGCGTGCGCTGGAGCGCCTCGAAGTTGCCGCTGCGCGCGCGCGTGTCCTCGTGCATGTACAGCCCGCGGTGCAGTTCGACCTGCAGGCTGTGGCGGCGCTCGGCCGGCCGGCCCAGCCGGGCGATCAGCGCCACGCCCTTGAACGGATCGTTCAGCGCCACGCTCAGCCCGCGCCGGCGAAACGCCTCGGCCACCAGGTGCGTGAACTCGGGCGCGGCCGTGCTGCCGTCGCGGTCGCCCAGCACCACGTCGGCCAGCGGGTGGTCGCTCTGGATCTGCAGGCCCTCGTACGAGTCGGCGGGCATGGAGTGCAGGTTCAGGTGCCACACGGCGCCGAAGTCGCGGTGGGCGGCCTCGATGTGCTGGGCCAGCGCGGCGTGGTAGGGCGCGTGGTAGCGGGCGATGCGCGCCTGGACCTCGGCCACCGAGAGCTTGCGGTCATAGATCGGGTGCTTGCCGTTCTTGCCGGCGTCGCGCCAGATCAGGCCGATCCCCAGGCGCGTCTTCTCGCTGGGGGTGAGCGGCCCGGGCCAGGGGCCATCGAGCATCTGGGCGTCGATGTCCTCGATCTCGCGGTTCGGATCGATGTAGGCGCGCGGGAAATTGGCCGCCAGCAGCGTCGCGCCCACCGAGGGCAGCGCCTGCCACAGCACGTGCACGTCCGTGTCCTCGCCGCGGCGCAGGAGTTCGAAGGGCAGGGCGTAGCCGAAGTCGTCGGGGTAGAGCGTGCCGCTGTGCGGCGAGTCGCACACCAGCGGCAGCGCGTCCGCCTCGGGCAGGCGCAGGCTGTAGGGATCGAAGGGCGTGGGAACGCTGGGCAGGACGGGGGTGGTGCTCATGGGGTCATGCGCCGGCCGGGGCCGGCGGCTCGTTCAGGTGGCAGGCGCTCAGGTGACCGTCCTGCAGGCGGCGCAGCTCGGGCCGCTCGACCTTGCAGCGGTCAAAAGCGTGCGGGCAGCGCGGGTGGAAGGCGCAGCCGGAGGGCGGGCGCAGCGGCGAGGGCAGCTCGCCCTGGATGGGCTGGTAGTCGCGCCGCACGGCGTCCAGCTCGGGCAGCTCGGCCAGCAGCGCCCGGGTGTAGGGGTGTGCCGGCCGGCTGAAGATCACCTCGGTGGGCGCGACCTCGACCACGCGGCCCAGGTACATGATGACCACGCGGTCCGAGACGTGGCCGACCACGCCCAGGTTGTGGCTGATGAACAGGTAGGTCAGCGACAGCCGCTCGCGCAGCTCCAGGAACAGGTTCAGGATCTGCGCCTGGATCGACACGTCCAGCGCCGCCACCGCCTCGTCGCAGACGATCAGCCGCGGCTTGAGCGCGAGCGCCCGGGCGATGCCGATGCGCTGGCGCTGGCCGCCCGAAAATTGGTGCGGGTAGCGTTGGGCGTAATCCGGGTCCAGCCCCACCTGGCGCATCAGTCCGGCCACGTACTCGGCCTTGCCCGAGGCCGGAACCAGGCCGTGCACCACCGGCGCCTCGCCCACGATGTCGAGCACGCGCATGCGCGGGTTCAGCGAGGCCATGGGGTTCTGGAAGATCATCTGCACGCCCAGGCCATAGGCCTTGCGCTCGGCGGCAGTCATTGCCGCCACCGGCTTGCCCTCGTAGCGCAGCTCGCCGGCGGACGGCGGGTTGATGCCCGCGATCACGCGCCCGAGCGTGGACTTGCCGCAGCCCGATTCACCCACCACGCCGATGACCTCGCCGGGCCGCACCTGCAGATCCACGTCCGAGACGGCGTGCACCACGCTGGGCTGGTTGCGCGCGCCCAGCAGGTTGGCCAGCCGGCCCGCCAGGTCCACCGGCTGCACGAAACGCTTGGAAATGCCGCGCAGCTCCAGCAGCGGCGCGCCGGCCGCAGGGGCCGGGGCGGCAACGGCCGGGGCCGCGGAAGGGATGGCAGGCGTGGCGGTATCCGTCATGGTCTTCATGCCTGCTCGGGCTCCAGCGGGTGCCAGCAGCGCAGGCTGCGCCCGGGTGCGGGCTGCGTGGGCAGGGGCTCGGCCAGGCAGGCCTCGCTCGCCCGGCTGCAGCGCGGGCGGAAGGCACAGCCGGGCGGCAGCTGCAGCAGGGACGGCGTCATGCCCGGGATCTGGCGCAGCAGCTGGCCGTGCGTGGCGCGCGTCGGGATCGAGTCGATCAGCCCGCGCGTGTAGGGATGGGCCGGGCGGCGCACCACGTCGGCCGTGGCGCCGGCCTCGACGATGCGGCCCGCATACATCACGGCGACGCGGTCCGCCAGGCCCGAGACCACCGCTAGATCGTGCGTGATCCAGACCATGGCCGTGCCGGTCTCGCGGCAGAGTTTTTGCACCTCGTACAGGATCTGCGCCTGGATGG
The DNA here is from genome assembly GCF_000282995.1 of Melaminivora alkalimesophila. GTDB lineage: Bacteria > Pseudomonadota > Gammaproteobacteria > Burkholderiales > Burkholderiaceae_C > Melaminivora > Melaminivora alkalimesophila. The sequence goes on along the minus strand of NZ_ALEE01000271.1, from coordinate 6,914 downwards.
TCACGTCCAGCGCCGTGGTCGGCTCGTCGGCGATGATCAGTTGCGGGCGGTTGAGCAGCGCGATGGCGATCGCCACCCGCTGGCGCATGCCGCCCGAGAGCTGGTGCGGATAGGCCAGCAGGCGCTCGGCCGGCGAGGGAATGCCGACCATCGCCAGCGCCTCCAGCGCCCGGGCGCGCGCGGCCGCGGCGCTGGTGCGCTCGTGCGCCTGGATGGCCTCGATCATCTGCGTGTCGATGCGCAGCACCGGGTTGAGCGTCATCATCGGGTCCTGGAAGATCATGGCGATCTCCTTGCCGCGCAGCCGCTGCAGCTCGCGCTCCGGCGCGCCGACCAGCTCGCGGCCGCGGTAGCGCATGCTGCCGCCCACGATGCGCCCCGGCTCGTCGATCAGCCCGATGATGGAAAAGCCCGTGATGCTCTTGCCCGAGCCGGATTCGCCGACCAGGCCCAGGACTTCGCCCGCGCGCACCTCCAGGTCCACGCCGTCCACCGCCTTGACGACCCCGCCGTGCGTGAAGAAATGCGTCTTCAGGCCCTGCACCTGCAGCACCGCCTCGCCCGCCGCGGACGGCGTGGCCAGGGGGGGAAGGACTTCCGGCTTGCCCATGGCTTCAGCGCGCATGGTGCGGATTCAGGATGTCGCGCAGGTGGTCGCCCGCCAGGTTGATGCCGACGATGGTCAGCGCCAGCGCGATGCCGGGGAAGAACGAGATCCAGTAGTTGCCCGAGAGCATGTACTCGAAGCCGTTGGCGATCAGCATCCCGAGCGAGGGCTCCGTCACCGGCACGCCCACGCCCAGGAAGGACAGCGTCGATTCCAGCGCGATGGCGTGCGCCAGGTCGATGGTGGCGATCACGATCAGCGGCGGCAGGCAGTTGGGCAGCATGTGGCGCCACAGGATGCGCGGCGCGCCCAGGGTGAGGCACTGCGCCGCCTCGATGTATTCCTTGCCGCGCTCGACCAGCGCCGCGCCGCGCGCCGCCCGCGCGAAATACGCCCATTGCACGATGATCAGCGCGATGATCACCTTGTCCACCCCCTTGCCGAGGATCGCCAGCAGGATCAGCGCCACCAGGATCGCCGGGAAGGACAGCTGGATGTCGACGATGCGCATCAGCAGCGCGTCCAGCCAGCCGCCGAAGTAGGCGGCCGCCAGCCCGACCATGCTGCCGATGGCCAGCGCCGCCGTCACCGAGACGCCGCCCACCACCAGGCTGGTGCGCAGGCCGTAGAAGATCGCCGAGAGCACGTCGCGCGCCTGCGCGTCCGTGCCCAGCCAGTAGGTCATGGTGCCGTCGGCGTTCTGGCTGCCGGGCGGCAGCTTGGAGTCGAAGATGTCGAGCGCGCCGATGTCGTAGGGGTTCTGCGGAGAGATCCAGGGCGCGAACACCGCCGCGCCGATCGACAGCAGCACCAGCAACAACCCCAGCACCGCCAGCCTGTTGGCCAGGAACTCGCGGCGCAGCCGCTGCCAGGGCGTCTCGGCCGGCGGCAGCGGCGGGGCGGCGTCGAGCGCCGCGGCGGAGGGGAGGGAGGACGGGTTCATGCCTTGGCCGGCTGCAGGCGCACGCGCGGGTCGAGCACCGAGTAGAGGATGTCGGTGACGAGGTTGAGCATCACCAGGAAGAACACGATCAGGATCAGGTAGGCCACCACCACCGGCCGGTCGAGCGTGACGATGGAATCGAGCAGCAGCTTGCCCATGCCCGGCCAGGCGAAGATGGTCTCCGTCACCACGGCGAAGGCCATGACCTGGCCGAACTCCAGCCCGAAGACCGTGACGATGGGGATCAGGATGTTCTTCAGGAGGTGCACGCGCAGGATCCGGCCCCAGGCCAGCCCCTTGGCACGCGCGAACTTGATGTAGTCCATGGGCAGCGCCTCGCGCGTGGCGGCGCGCGTGACGCGGATGATCAGCGCCCCCTTGGCAAGCGCGATGGTGCAGGCCGGCAGCAGGATGCGCCGCCAGCCCTCCCAGGTCAGCAGGCTGGTGTCCACCGGCCCGAGCGCCACGGCCGCGCCGCGCCCGCTCGCCGGCAGCCACCCCAGGTACACGGCAAACACCATGATCAGCATCAGCCCGACCCAGAAGTTGGGCAGCGAAAAACCCAGCACCGAGCCCGTCATGATCCCGCGCGCGCTCACGCTCCGGGGCTTGAGCCCCGCCCAGATGCCCAGCGGCACGCCCACCAGCGCCGCCAGCAGCATCGAGACCACCGCCAGCTCCAGCGTCGCCGGCATGCGCTCCAGGATCAGGCCCATGGCCGACTGGCCGGTCAGGAAGCTCTTGCCGAAGTCCAGCTGCACGGCGCGCGAGACGAAGATCGCGTACTGCTCCAGCAGCGGCTTGTCCAGGCCGAAGTTGGTGCGGATCGCTTCGCGCTCGAGTTCGGTCGCCTCGGGGCTCGCCATCATCGAGACCGGGTCGCCCACCACGTACAGGCCGACGAAGACCAGGCCGGACATCACGGCCATGACCAGCAGGGCCTGCAGCAGGCGGCGGATGATGAAAGCGAGCATGTTTCAGGAAGGGGGCACCCGCCCGCGGCGTGGGCCACGGGCGGGTTCGGCCGAGGGGTGTTGGAGCGCCGTTCTCAGTTCGCCGGCGTGGCGTACTGCACCATGGTCTGCTGGTCGGCGCGGCCCTTGAAGCGGATCTCCTTCTTCATCGCCCAGACCGAATGCTCGAAGTGGATCGGCAGCATGGCGAAATCCGCCATGGCGATCTCGCTGGCCTTGGCAAGCGTCGCGGCGCGCTCGGCGTCGTCCATCTGCGTGGACGCCTCGGCCACCAGCCGATCCAGCTCGGGGTTGGAATAACGGCTGCGGTTGGTCGTGCCCTGGCCCTTTTCCTTGTTGGGCGTCACCAGCAGGGAGTTGAGCGTGTTGGACATCTCGCCCGTCGCCGTGCCCCAGCCGGCCATGTAGGCGCTGTAGGCGAAGGCGTCGCGGTTCTTGAAGAACACCGCCGGCGCGTTCGCGTCGATGGTCGTCTTCACGCCCGCGCGCGTCCACATCGCGGCCAGCGTCTGGGCGACCTTGCTGTCGTTGATGTAGCGGCCGTTGGGCGTGCCCAGCACCATGGTGAAGCCGTCCGGGTAGCCGGCTTCCTTGAGCAGCGCCTTGGCCCTCTCCAGGTTGGCCTTGGGCGCGGTGGCGAGCTGCTTGCTTGCGCCGAACATCGGGTAGGGCAGCAGCTGGCCGGCCGGCGTGCCGACGCCGCCCATGGTGCGCGCCACCAGCGCGTCGCGGTCGATCGCCAGCGACAGCGCCTCGCGCACGCGCCTGTCCAGCAGCGGGTTCTTGCCGTTCGTGCCCTGGATGCCGGGCGTGGTGTCGCCGTTCTGGTCCAGCGCCACGTAGATGATGCGGTTCGACGCCTTGGTCTCCACCGTCAGCTTCGGGTCCTTGCGCAGGCGCTCCAGGTCGTCGGTCGGCGGGTCCTCGATCAGGTCCACGTCGCCGGCCAGCAGAGCCGCCACGCGCGTCGCGGCGTTGCTGATCGGGCGGTAGATGACGCGGTCCCAGGCCGGGGGCGGGCCCCAGTAGTGCGGGTTGCGCTCGAACACGATCTCCGCGCCGCGCTTCCACGAGACGAACTTGTAGGGACCGGCGCCGACCAGGCCGTCGCCCGCGTTCAGCTCGGTCGTCGTCTTGCCCTCGGGCGCCGGGCCGGAGGCTGCCTTGGCCGACATGATGGGCAGCCCCACCATGTTGGTCGCCAGCAGCGGGTACAGCTCGGAAGTGGTGATGCGCACCGTCTGCGGATCCACCGCCTCCACCTTCTCGATCTTCTGCATGTAGACCTTGAAGGACGAGGGGCTGTTGGGCACCTTCGGCACCCGGTCGAGCGTGAAGACCACGTCCTCGGCCGTCACGGGCGAGCCGTCGGAGAACTTGGCGTTCGGGCGCAGCTTGAAGGTCCAGACCTTGCCGTCCGCCTTCCAGGACTCGGCCAGGCAGGGCTGGATCACCAGGTCCGCGTCCGAGCACACCAGGCCCTGGAACAGCGTCTGCGACAGCTGGATGTTGGGCGTGAACGCGTGGTATTGCGGGTCCATCGAGGTGGGCTCGGTCTTGAGCGCCACCACCAGGTCGCGTGCCGAGGCGCCGCTGGCCACGCAGGCGGCGGCCAGGGCCGTGATGGTGAGCAGGGCACGGGGCAGCGCCGGGCGGCCGGTGGTCTTCAGGGGCATGCAACAGTCTCCGGGGCAGGGGATCGGGGAGGGCGGAAGCGGCGGCGCGCAAGGGCCTGAACTTCCGGTAACAGCTCGATCGAGCATACCCGGGCGGCGCTGCCGTGCCGACTGGGGGATAACCCGTTGTGGGAAGTGCTTACGGGGGGCTCCGTGCTTGCAATTTAAGGAGCGGTAGTCAGCTCGAACACCTCGGCCAGCGTGCGGGCGCTGAGCCAGCGATCCGTCCATGCCTCCAGCTGCGACCAGCGCGACCGACAGGGACTTGGCATAGTTCTCTCGGCCTTCAGATAGCCACTGGCATCAAAGTAGGGATATTTCTGGCGCACGCTAGAATCTCCTACTCAGGAGGTCAATGATGAAGAAGCATGCCAAGTTCCTGGCCGCTCTGATCAGCGGCCTTGGCGCCACCGCAACGGTGTTTGCAGCGCCCCATTTCCAACGCTCCCACACCACCGATCTGGCGCGCATGCGCGGCGACGTCGAGCGTGTTGGCGCCACGATGCGTTCAGTGATGAAGCGTGAGCATGAGCGCCAAATCGCAAAGAAGCAGCACTGATCCAGCCGCCGGCGGCAAGGCTGGCAATCATGTGATGTCGGCTCAGTGGCAGGGGCCTTTGCCGCCTCCTGCTGCGCTGGAACACTTTGACCGGGTCATCCCCAACGGGGCGGAGCGCATCATGGTCATGTGCGAAAAAGAGCAGTCCTCGCGTCTGCACCTGGAGCGGCTATACGCCATTACCGAAGTCTGCATCGAGGCCGGGGGGCGCATCGTTGGCGCACTCTTGGTTTTGGCGTGCCTCGGCGCTGCCATATGGAGCATCACGCACGGCGCGGACTGGAAAGTCACCTTGGGCTTTCTCAGCGTCCCCGTCATGGGGGCGGCGGCAAAGTTGTTTGAGCGGGGCCACCGGGAGAAGTAGCCTCTCTGGCACTCTCACGGCGCTTGCTCGCCCCTCTCCGAAGACGCCCCAGAATCGATCCGGAACACGCTGGGCAAATGCCCTCAGCGTTGCTCCGCCTCCAGGCGCCGCAGCTCTGCCTCCACTGACAGCAGGTCCTCGCGCAGCTCGCGCGCCCGGGATTCGCAGGTCGTCGCAAGGGCCTGCATCTCCGTGGAAATCGACTGCTCCCACGTGGCCCCGGCGAGGTTGTTGTTGGCGCGGCGCTTTTGCGCGGCAAGGGCGGACTGTCGCGCGGCGCAGTCCCGGCGGTGTGCGTCGACAGCGGCTCGCGCTTCCGCAATGCCGCGGTTTCGCAGGTAGGTCATGCGCTGCCAGGATGGACCGAAGGCCCCCTCTTTCCGCGCCGCTGGTGCCGCTGCTGCCGGTGCAGCAGGCATCCCATCGGCCGCCGCGCTGGCCGGGGCTGCTGCAGGCGCGGGCACATGCCCGCTTGCAGGCTTGACCTCGATCTTTTCACCCTTGCCGGCGCAGGGCGCATCCTGAAAGCTCACGCGCCCGTCCGGGCCGGTGCACTTGTTGATCGCCCAAGCGGGCCCCCACGCCAACGCCAGCGCCAACGCGGCCGATTGCACTGCCAGGGTCTTCGTCCTTACGTTCTCCACGCCCCAGACCTCCTTCTCGACTGTGTAACCGAATCTTACACGGCCACACCCCGCTGGTCCCGCCCTGGTCCTGCGGTCGAAGGGCGAGTCATCGTCGAAGGCCGAGTCACCATCCTCCGGCAAGGCGATGGGGCGTTTCGTAGCCTACAGGATACAATCCGCTTATGTACACCGTCCTTGAAACGGAGCACTTCGTTCGGTGGGTCGACGGTTTGCGCGATATGCCGACCCGCATTCGACTCCGCCGTCGGTTGGGCAGAGCCATGCGCGGAGTACTTGGTGATGTCAAGCCGGTAGGCGACGGGGTATGGGAGATGCGTGAGGATTTTGGTCCTGGCTGGCGCATGTACTACCTGATGCAGGGCTCCACCATCATCCTGATGCTCGGAGGCGGCGACAAAGCCACCCAAGGGCGCGATATCGAACGGGCCAAGGCGCTGGCCCAGGAGTGGCGAGATGAGCAAATCGAAGATCAAGACCCGTCCATTTGACATGGCCAACTACTTGCGCGACGAAGAAGAGGTGGCGGAATACCTGCGCCAGGTTCTGGAAGACGGCGACCCCGCAGAGTTGGCCGCCGCCTTGGGGGACGTCGCCCGCGCCAGGGGCATGACGCAGCTCGCCCGGGACACGGGCCTGTCGCGCGAAAGCCTGTACAAGAGCCTGTCGGGCGAGCGTGCTCCCAGTTCGGACACGCTGTTCAAGGTCATCAGGGCGATGGGCTTCAAGCTCTCGCTGCATCCACAGCCCCACGGAAGCTGAGCCAGATGGCGAGGCGCGAGGCTGGATACCAGATTGACCTGGTGCAGCATGGCCAGGAGCCGGCCCAACGATCTGCCAGCGGCTGGGATGCGGTCGAGGACGCCCCGGGAAAAGCGGAAAACATGAAGCTGCGCTCCGCCCTCATGACGGCGCTGAAGGAGGCGTGCCCTCTCTCAGCTGCCAAGCTCGAAGCGCAAAGAAGTGCCCAGCGCCACGCTGGCGCGCGCCAGCGTGGCCAGGGTTACGCCGGTGTCGTTCTCGTCCAGCAGCCGGTTTACCACCATGCGGCTGGTGTGCATGCGTGCCGCCATCTCGGTCTTGCTGATCTTGTTGGCCTTCATGGCCTGCGCGAACTGCCAGGCGATCACCCGCTTCACGGCGGCCG
>NZ_ALEE01000270.1 GCF_000282995.1 Melaminivora alkalimesophila | reverse complement strand
GGCGGCCGCCGTGGCTTCCTCGCGCGTGCCTTCGTCTTCCAGGAAGTCGTCAAAGTCGCTGCCGATGTGCTTGTTCATGGAGTGCTCCTCAGTTTCTTGAGCCGGCTCCTCGCGGTCTTCAAGTCAGTTTCGGGCGTCTTCTGCGACTTCTTGATAAAGCCATGCAGCAAGATCATTCGCGGACCCATGGTCGTGAACAGGATGCGCGCGATGCCGTCGGCAATGCTGCAGCGCACCTCCCACAGCCCAGGCTCCATCTTGCGCACCAGGGGCATGCCCATGGGCCAGCCGTACTGGACCGTCTTGATGTCCACGCCGATGATCTTTCGGTCTTCCACGGTCAGCCCGCGAAGCCATTCACGCACAGGCTCGTTGCCCGCCTCGGAGCGGTAAAAAGCAACTCCGAGAATTGGCCCATCCATTGCATCATTGTACCGAAAAAGATTCGTTCTGGACGATGGTTTCGATAGCCGACTTCCTGCCTCTCTGGCGAACCCCTCACCCCGCTGCAAACACCCGCCGCGCCGCGCGCATGCCGTGCAGGAAGCGTGTCTGCCGCCGGGCGCACAGCCGGGCCAGCTGCGCCGGCGCGCCGACGGCGCTGCCGAATTCCTGCAGGAACGTCCCCGCCATGCCGATGAAGGCTTCGGCCTCCAGCCCCAGGCGCTGCAGCAAGGCGGGCGCCTGCGGCGCGATGCTGCCCTTCTTGTGGGGATGGACCTGCCGGCCCGTCCAGTCCACCAGCTCGGCGTACTCGTGCCAGCCGAAGGGCACGGCCCAGGGCGTGCGGGCGGTGGCGTCGAAGGGCATCAGCGGCGCCTGGGGTAGCGAGGCCGGCGCGGCCGGGGCCGTCTCGGCGGTGCCGG
>NZ_ALEE01000269.1 GCF_000282995.1 Melaminivora alkalimesophila | reverse complement strand
CGGCGGTGCCGGCCGTGTCCTGCAGCCGCTCCTGGATCGAGGTGTAGTCCGACGCCTCGGGCGTGTCCGCGATGCCTGCGCGCACCGGGTTCAGGTCGACGTAGGCCATCGCCGCGAGCACCGCCTGCTCGTCCAGCAGCGCCTGGCTCTTGAAGCGCCCCTCCCAGAAGCGCCCCGTGCAGCCGTCCTCGGCATTGGCCTGGCGCGCCACCGACTCGTTGAGCACGCGCATGAACCACGACAGGTCGCACAGCCGCGCGCGGTAGACGTCCGCCATCTCCTGCACCTTGGCGCGCTCGGCCTCGCCCATGGATGCGCGCGCATCCGACAGATAGCGCTGCACCAGCAGCGGCCCGGTGAACAGCTGCGTCCAGCGCCGCAGCACCTCCTCGGCGCTCCAGCCCATGGCGCGGTCCTGGTCGATGCGCAGCACCACGTGGTAGTGGTTGCTCATGACGGCGTAGGCCGCCACGTCGATGGCAAAGATGTGTGCCAGTTCCTTGATACGGGTGGCGATCCAGCCGCGGCGGTGCTCGAAGTTCCGGCCGCTGTGGTGGTCGTGGCCGCACAGGAAGGCGCGGCGCACGCAGCGCGAGACGCAGTGGTACCAGGGCGTGTCGGCCAAGCTGATGAGGGAGGAGCGTGGGCGGGTCATGGGGCGGGAGTGTGGGGCAGGGTGGGCGGTGGGGGTCAACTAGGGGGGTCAACTAGGTGGGTGTCCTTTTATTTCGTTCCTTTTATTTCGTTCCTATGTCGGGGCGTGATGGGGGCGTGGCTGCGCATTTTGGCGGTGCAACTAGGTGGGTGTCCTTTTATTTCATGCCTTTATCAAAATTCATAGCTGCTTGCGCTTGTTCTGCAAGGGCTGGAGGCCGATTTGACCCCTAAAACGAATCCAGCGCCACAAACCCTACGGGCTGGTAGTCTCGCCGAGTTCGCTGTTGTGCAGCGCTTGGGTCATGGCGGCATCGAGCCGCCTAGGATTGCACGGCGAGCCAAGTAGGCAAGCCATGCACCGCAGCAGCAACCGAGATACCCACAGCGATGCCAGCCGTTATTTCCAGGGGCGTATGGCCCATGCGTTCACGCAGCGGCGGGCGCTCGGGTGAGTGGGCTACTAAGGTATTGATGGCCTGCGCGTGCTTGCCTACTTGGCGGCGCAAGCTGCTAGCGTCCAGCATGACGATGAAGGCCAGCGTCACGGCCACACCAAAAGCTGGGTGCGCCAGCCCTTCTTTGAAAGCAATCAGCGCCCCCGTGCTGCTGACGATGGCACTGTGGTTGCTGGGCAAGCCGCCGTAGCCGATCAAACCAAACGCCAGCTTGCCAGCGCGCAAGCTGTTGACCACAAATTTCAGCCCCCCCGCCACCAGCCAGGCCAAAAAGGGCGTTAGCGCATACGAAAAATCCATATTCACCCCTGCACTGGCCACAGCGCCCAAACACACGTCAGCACCCACAGCACTACCGTGAGCAACAACTGCCAATCGGCCAGTAGCGCATCGGTGGGCGACTCGCCGCCATCCAGTGCCTCCACCACAAACCAGTAGCGAAACAAGCCGAACAACACCAGTGGCACAGTAATGACCAGTGCTGGCTTTGCCGACATCACAAACATGCTGTAGAACAACAACGCCCCCGTAGCCGACATTTCTGCGTAGCGATCAACCAGGGCGACAGAGTATTTTTCCAGCACTTTGCGCCCCTCGCTGCCGCTTTGGCTCAATTCTTGGCGCCGCTTGACGGCGGCTAGGTACAGCGCCAAGCACAGCGTGGTTATGAACATCCAGGAAGACACCGGCACACTCAGCGCCACAGCCCCAGCATACACCCGCAACACAAAGCCAATGGCAATGGTGAAGATGTCCACCACGGGCTGGTGCTTGAGTACAAAGGTGTAAACTAAGTTGAGCACAAGGTAGGCCGCAATCACCTCCAGCACCTTGGGCACCACAAACCAGGCACCTAACAGCACGGTATACAGGCCAGCGAGCAAGAGCAGAGCCGCAGGCACAGACACAATTCCCGCCGCCAGCGGGCGCGATTGGGATTTTTTCGGATGGCGACGGTCACGCTCAATGTCGTGCATGTCGTTGATGACATAGGTGGCCGACGAAGCCGCGCAAAACAGCAGCATGGCCCGCAGCGCGTGCCCGATTGCATCGAGATCAAGAAACTCGCCGGAAAACACCAGCGGTGCCAGCACAAAACTGTTTTTCACCCACTGTTTAGGCCGCATGAGCTTAATCAGCCCGCGCAGCAGGGCCCAGGGCGAGTGGGCGGTTACGGTACGATTCATCATTTTAATCTTGGTGGTAGCGTTGAATGTTTTCCTCAACCAAGCTGGCTGTTAAATACGCGATTTTTGCATTGATCGCCACCGCAGCGAACATTGGCGCTCAAGACTTAGCGGTGCGCGCCTACAGCGGCACCGGGGCCATTGTGGCCTCAGTCGTGGTGGGCACCGGGGTGGGCCTGGTGGTCAAATATCTCCTCGACAAACGCTATATTTTTCGCTTTCGTGCGGCCAGCGTGGCCCATGACACACGCACTTTTGCCCTCTACACCACCATGGGCTTGGCCACCACGGTGATTTTTTGGGGCTTCGAGTTTGGTTTTCACCACCTCTTTGCCACGCGCGAAATGCGCTACTTGGGCGGGGTGATTGGTTTGGCGATTGGCTATGTGTCGAAATATTACCTCGACAAGCGCTACGTTTTCCATACGGAGCCTTCGTGAAAGCCGTCTCCTCCTGGGGGCGACTCAGCGCCGAGCCGCACCACGCCCTCAGTGCGCGCGACCTGCCAGCACTCCAACAAACCTTGCGCCACCACAACAGTCCGGGCGTGGCCCACGGCATGGGCCGCAGTTACGGTGATGCCTGCCTGAACCCCGGTGGCACCCTGTGGCTGACCGGCGGGCTAGACCATTTCATCGCCTTCAACGAGGACAACGGGCGTTTGGTATGCGAAGCGGGTGTGCTGCTGCGCGACATCCAGCGGCTGGCTGTACCGCGCGGCTGGATGCTGCCTGTAACACCCGGCACCCAGCTGGTGACGGTGGGTGGCGCAATTGCCAACGATGTCCACGGCAAAAACCACCATGTGCTGGGCAGCTTCGGCGACCACGTGCTGCGCCTGACGCTACTGCGCACCAACGGCGAAACCATCGAATGCGGCCCACACGAGCGCAGTGATTGGTTTGCAGCCACCGTGGGCGGTGTAGGCTTGACCGGCATCATCACGCAAGCCGAACTGCAACTGCGCCGCACGCCCGGCCCCTGGCTGGACACCGAGACGCTAGCCTATGCCAACTTAGACGAGTTTTTCCAGCTGGCCGATGCTTCTGAGGCGCATTGGGAGCACACCGTCTCGTGGATTGACTGCATTTCTGGCGGTGGCGGGCGTGGCGTGTTCATGCGCGGCAACCCCGTCGCAACCGCGCCGCGTCCCCTGCCTACGGCCCGGCAAAGCACCATGCCGCTGGTGCCACCGGTGTCGCTGGTCAATCGCCTGTCGCTGCGCCCCTTCAATGTGGCCTATTACCACCTGAAGAAATGGCGTGCAGGCCGGGCCATCGCGCATTACGAAGCGTTTTTTTATCCGCTGGACAACCTGCTGGAATGGAACCGCATGTACGGGCCGCGCGGCTTCTTTCAGTACCAAAGTGTGGTGCCGCGTGCCGTGGGGCGCGATGCCATCCAAGCCATGCTGCGCGAGATTGCCCGCTCAGGCGACGGCTCGTTTTTGGCGGTGCTTAAAACTTTCGGCAACCGCCAGCCGGTAGGAATGCTGAGCTTTGCACAGCCCGGCGTGACCCTGGCCTTGGATTTTCCCAACCACGGCGCGCGCACACACCGCTTGTTTGAGCGCCTAGACGCCATCGTGCGCGAAGCCCAAGGCCGCATCTACCTGGCCAAAGACGCGCGTATGCCACGTGAGCTGTTCGAGGCAGGCTACCCCCGCCTGCCAGAATTTTTACCCTACCGCGACCCCGGCATCAGCTCGGGCCTTTCGCGCCGCTTAATGGGAAGTTGAATGCCCCCCAAAAAAATCGCCATCATCGGCGCGACTTCAGCGATGGCCGAGCATTGCGCCCGGCTGTGGCTGGCACAGCAACCCACCGCAGAACTGACCTTGGTAGGCCGCGACCTGCCCCGCACCCAGCGGGTGGCTGCCGACTTGCAGGTGCGTAGCCCGCAAGCGCGCATCCATGTCGTGCAGGCTTCGTTTTCAGACCCTGCGGCCATCGACGAGGTGGTGACGGGCATATGCGCCTCTGGCCCACTCGACATCGCGCTGATTGCCCACGGTGCGCTGCCCGAGCAGGCGCAATGCCAAAACGACCTGCAAGCCTGCCGCGAAGCACTGGACATCAATGGCATCTCGCCCGTGCTCTACGCTGAAGCCTTTGCCAAGCACATGGCGCAAGCCCAGCACGGCACCATTGCGCTGATTGGCTCGGTGGCCGGCGACCGGGGGCGCCAATCCAATTACGTCTATGGCGCGGCCAAAGGCATGGTGGCGCGCTACGCCCAAGGTTTGCAACACCGTTTTGCCGATAGCGCGGTGAAAGTCGTGCTGATCAAACCCGGCCCCACCGACACCCCCATGACGGCGCACCTAAAAGGGCAAGGTGCCAAGCTGGCACCGGTGGAAAGCGTGGCGAAACAGATAGTGGATGGCACTGCCACTGGCAAACCTGTGGTGTATGCGCCGAAAAAATGGTGGCTCATCATGATGATCATTCGGCACCTGCCCGGGTTTATTTTCAATAAGATGAAAATTTAGGGATGATCTCCATAACCCATTTTTTTACGATCCAATAAAATCAATCACTTACGAGGATAAATTTGTCAAAAATGGGGTTGCACAGAGGTTTCTTAGTGCTTAATTCCTCGAACTGAAATACCAATCAGCTCGACAACCGATTTTTGAGCGTCGCTAATTTTGTTGAAACCATGGCAAGTAAAAAGCCCACCAACAGATCGACGCCATAATGCATTCCCGTCACAATCGCCGCCCACGCAGAAGTTAAAAGCAAAAGGGCAGACAGTCCGAGCGCCACACCACCATAGCGAATATTCAAAAGGAAGGCTACCGCAGGTGTTGCAACATGGAGTGACGGCATTGCCGCTACAAAGCCATATACTGGTATCTCCGTGAAATAATAGTCACCGGCCCGGACCTTCAGGGAATTGAATGAAATAAATTTCTGTAGCTCTGCCACACGCCAGCTATCAGAAAACCAATTGGGTGCGAGATCCGCGAATTCTCTTTGCATGAATGGCCCCCAGGCTGGGATTAAGATGTATAGAAAAGTACCCACAGCATAGACCAAGAAAAGCGAAGTCACGTAGGTCTCGTACTGTTCTTTACCTTGAATATAGCTCGCAATCGCAAACATTCCGACGATAGGGAAAATCATCTGGTAGCTGATCTCAGCAAGCACTATTTGGCCTTTGCTGCCGTGGGCTTCCTCAATTAGCCAATTTCGCAAGGTTTCGAAACCAAGCAAGGCATCTATTTGCTTTAATGGGATATCGAACTCTCTACCCAGCATGAAGACCGACAGCTTAAGAACAGTGAACGCATAACTGACCAGCACTACCCCCACAATCGCAGATGTAATCAAGGGAATTGATTTCTGCATATCTGAGTATGCAGCAACCAAAAACACAACGAGTAGCAGCGCGACAGTCGACAACAAAGAATTTGGCAAGGGAAAAAACAATGCGAAGGCCACAGTTACAGGAACTGCACCCACCAAGTTTTTTTCCCTCGATATCCAATATGTTGCTGGATGCTTTTTCAATGCAACCGCAAGCATCAGGCACAACGTTAAAGGCCAGGCAAGGGGGTTTCCGAACTCACCCCAGAAAATGGTGAGCGCAGAAGATGGAATAAATTGACCATGAACTGGCCCAAGCCAATGCCACAAGAAAACTGTCAAGACGAATGTGAGCGCGATAGCCAGCCTAATAGTAGTCGCATTTCTCATAAAATAAATTTTCTACATAAAACCTTAACCACTGCCTCTCGACGGCACTACTCAACCGCTTTACGCAACTGGGCCGTCCGGTGACGGTGACGGTGACGGTGACGGTGGCATAGGTATGTCCGGGGTAAGGGGAGTGCCGTCTTGTCGCAGAGTTATGCAACAAAGCCAACGCAACTTACCAAGCTTGCCCGCTTTATTTTTAATAAGATGAAAATTTAATCTAAACCCAAATCCTTCTTTTGAATGATTTGCAGAGTGGCAGCATCCACTGTGACAACAGCACTGTTTCCAAGGCAGTCATAAGATGTTTTTTTATAAACACGCCCATTGAAATGAATTTCATCCCGGTTTTTGATATTTGTTAAATACAATTCTTTTTGAAAATTTAACCGAAAAATAGCAGCAAACCTATCCCAAGTGAAAATATTGCCTCTCAGAACAATGTGCGTATCGTCCCACAACCTTCTGAGTGCTGGCTCCTGCAGTAGATTTTTATAGAAAATTCTGCTCTCCAAATAGCCTGTCGGTATTGATCTTTCATAATGCCCCACCCGGCTACCGCTGGCGGCAGGCAACCTGGCTATAAAGCCATCGGCCAGTGCCAAAGGGTCAATAAAAACATAGTCTGCGCCAGCGGCATAAGGTGTCATGCCTATATTGCACTTCACCAAGTATTTCCCGGTATGACCCCTCAAAGCCACGCCCTCCTGCAAGAAATCATACCTTAACCAATTCCCATAAAACAGTGTGGGCCGAACCCCTAGAAATGGGTAATAGAACCCACGCTCATCGGCCACCCCACTCTTTTCAATATATGGGGCGCTGTAGTAATCCAAAGAAAAATGGGATTCTATTTTTGCGGCAAAAAAAATCAATGCCAAAGCTAGTCCGTAATAGCCAAAATTCTTATTTTTCCGTATAGCACCTGCACTCATCAAGCCAAAAATTAACAACGACACCACCAGAGGAGCCGTCAAAAACCGGCCCGCCATATAATCACCACCCACGTAAAATAGATAGAAAAAATACAGCAAAATTCCAAAAGAAAAACTGATATAGCGCTTATCAAAAAAACCCAAGCCTAAGCCCAGCCCAATAAACACCAAGGTGCCCACATCATTTTCTAGGCTGTATTGAATTAAACTCCAACCCTGATGGATGGACTGGTAAATATCCAAGCCATTTTGCACCTTGGCAATCGCCGTATTCGGCACAAAAGCGCCATAATACACCAGCGAAAAAATCAACCATAGCAGCATGGGCGCCAAACCAGCAAGCACCGCAGGAGCGGCCGCTCTTAAAAAACGCACGCCGCCCGCCGAAAAATCAGCATAAATCAAAAACAACAAAGGCGGAACCACAAAAATAATGGAATCCGGCCTATTCAGATACAAGAGCGAGAAAAGAAGAAAAAATCCAAAATAATCCTTCTTGCCAGACGCCCATTTCAACAAAAATAGTGCCAAAAATACATGGGTTAAAGGATTTTCCAGTCCAGAAGAAGAATAATCCACAAATGCCGTTGAAGCAAGAAAGCAAAAAGCCACCAGCAAGCTAGCGAAATTGATGCCGCCCAGCAAGCGAAAAACCAGCACCAAAAACAAAACCAAACATGCCGCGCTCAGTCCAATAGCAGCCCAATAAGGGTCTCCGCACACCGCCACTATCGGCACTAACAGAAACATCCACAGTGGATGGGTAAAAACCTGCACGCGCTCGTCGATATTCCAGCGGGGGCCATATCCATTCAGAAAATTCTCAATCACCCTAAAGGTAATGAAGGCATCCTCTGTGACCCAAGCAGTCACATAAAACACCCAGCCAAACATGAGTAGCAACAGAAAAAACCATGCCCTCAACCAAAAAATAGAAGATTGCTGCATTTTTATCCCTCAAATTTATTTTTTACATCCATTGGCTTGTAATTCATGAAAACCACAGCAAGCACCACAAGAAAAAGCCCATAAAACAGCAAATTCATGTGCCAGCCCTCAGCCCCCAAGCCATCAAAGATAACAAGGCCAATTCTTAGAAATGTAATAGAAAGCCCTAAGAAAAATACCATTACTGTCAGCCCCCAGCCTCTGCATCGCACTTCCTCCAGTAACTTCGGAAAAACCAAGAAGAGTAAGGGAAAATAATAGCTCCACCCCAAAGGACTAATGATGAGCATCAAAGGAACCGCCAGAGCAAAAAAACCGTTAAATTGGTTTTTTTCTACCTCCGATGCCATTTGGAACGAAAAATAAGCCGCGATTAACACCGTCAACATATTGGCAGCTTGCACCCAAAGCCCTCTGGCAGCTTCACAGCCAAAGCCATACTCAGAACTCAAAATTTTGTAGAAAAACCCGGTATAAGAGGCATTCCAATTTACTCCATACCAATCGATGGTTTTCAGCATGGCAAAATACTGCAAATAACTTTCTACCCCACCCAAAGCCGCACCCACTAAAGCAAAAACAGCCACCGTAAGCGCCGAAGCAAAAAATGCGCGCCAGCTTTTAGCAAAAAACAGCATCAAAATAAAAAATCCGCAAAACAGCTTAATACTTGCGGCCAGCCCAATCAAAATGCCGCCAGCAGTCTTATTTCCAGCGTTGCAAAAATTCAAGGCAAGCGCCAAGATGAAAAAAATAAAAAATGCCAGCTGGCCATAATTAAAATTAGAAAACGATGGGTAGTAACTAAAAAATACCAGCTGCACCAAAAAATTTACCACCACTGGCGGGGTGCCAACCCACCTGTTTTTCAAAACCAAAGACACACCCACTGCGCCGCAGAGCATGGAAAACACACTCCACAGAGAAAATGCAATGCCATAATCAAGCGCAGCCAATGGCACCATTAAAACGTTAAAAAACGGCGGGTTCAAATTGGGGTGCAATCCAGCATGGACTTCATTCGATAATGAAGCCGCACCACTTATTAAAGTATCTCTCGACCAATAAGCAGACTCCCCCGCCAGCAAGCGCTGGGCAGAAAGATAGAACTTGTAGAAATCTGAGCCAATCGGGGCAGCAAGCTGGTCTAAAAATGACTCTGCATAAATCAGAAAAATGATGCCAGCCCAAACCAGCAGCAGAAACCACAACCAAGTGGGCGGCCTCTTTATCAGTATCTCTAGCTCTTTTTGCATATTTTTTCTATTGATTGAAGTCCATAAAAAAGCGCCCGAAGGCGCTTCTTTTATGCGTGATTAGTTAAATCAGGTACCGCGGCAAGTCGCTGGCACATACTTCGCATTAAGAGTTGTTGTGCACTTCCATTCAACAGACCCTCCGGAAGCACTTGCAGTAGGTGTCAGCACAATGCTGCCAGAGGCGACTTTTGTAGAGTTCATTGCAACCGTAATAACACCGTTAGCGCCCACGGTCACGCTATCCACAGAATCGCCTTTGATCGTGTTAGCGGCCGCCAACCCAGCGGTGGCGTTATCAGTTGGCCAAGCGCCCTGCGACGAGTAGTACTCGGTCACCGCCGTCTTGGCACCGGAAGCCAGCGCCAAACCTTCGGTAACGCGCGAACGCTTGGTGTAGTCCTGGTAAGCAGGCAGAGCCACAGCAGCCAAAATACCGATGATCGCCACAACGATCATCAATTCAATCAGGGTGAAACCCTTTTGTACGGAACGCATGGTTCGTTTCATGATGTTGTCCTCCTGGGAACAGGTTTTGCCAAAAAACCCCCGCAGGACGGCCCGGCGGGTTGCAGGAGGTAGCGCAGCATCCGTGCCAGCAAACAATTCGCTACACCAAGAACGCAATCCTTACTTTCATAGGGCTTTGCTGGTACTGGATCAACTATGTTTTTGATAGCTTCCAGCGCTTGCCAGTATTGGCTTTGACCCTGTTTTGACCATGAATGCCGGCAGTATGGCATTGGGTTGCTGCCGCGCCCAGCCTGCGGCTGACGATCATGCTTGTCAGTCAACGCCTGCCATTTTTGTAAGGCAAAAACGTAGGTTGGCCGGCAGTTGGTGCTGTTTTGCGGCAGCCTCAGCGGCTTGGGTGGGGGCTGGCTGGCACCTTCGGGCGCGAGTTGACATCCTCCCCGGCCTGAAGGCCGGAGATTCCTACGGCGCTCCAACCAGCACGTGGCTGGATGGAGTCGCTTCGGCGGGTTCCTGCTTCACCGAGGCTGCACGCTTGGCCCTTGCGGGCCTTGCGCGGCTGACGTCCTCTCCACAGGCTGCAACGCGGTGTCCCCGCGCCAGTATGTTGATCGCGCCGATGTGATCGGCGTGGCCTTCGCGCCCGCATTCGACGCAGCGAAATACTGCTTGCGCCCTGCGGTTGTCCGCACTCACGCAGCCGCACTCGGGGCAGGTTCTGCTGGTGTTGTGCGGCGGCACGGCAATCAGCATTCCTCCCTTCCAGGCCAGCTTGTATTCCAACTGCCGTCGGAACTCGAACCAGCCCTGGTCGAGGATGGCTTTGTTCAGGCCGGACTTGGCCCGCACGTTGTTACCCGGCTGTTCGGCGCTGCCCTTGGCTGACTTGGACATATTCCTCACCTGCAAGTCCTCGATGACGACCATCGCGTGGTTTTGGCTGATGGCTGTCGTGGCTTTGTGCAGGTAGTCGCGGCGGGCGTTGCCAATGCGGGTGTGGATACGTTGTACCTTGGCTTTCGATTTCTTCCAGTTGCTGCTGAATTTGGTCTTGCGGCTCATGGCCCGCTGGTAGCGGCGCAAGCGGGCTTCGTGCTTCTTAAAGCTCGCCAGCGGCTCCAGATAGGAGCCGTCGCTGAAGGTGGCGAAGCGGGCCACCCCTACGTCTATGCCAACGGCGCTGCTGGCCTGGGGGATGGGCGGCTCTACCTCTCGCTCGGTCTGGATGCTGACGAACCATTTGCCGCTGGACAGGCTGACGGTGGCATTGCACAGGCTGCCCAGCACCGGGCGCGATAGCCTCAGCCGCAGCCAGCCCAGCTTGGGCAGGAAGATGCGGCTGCTCGCTTGGTCGAGCTTGATCTGCTTGGCGTCGGGGTAGCGAAAGCTGTCCCGCTGGCCTTTTTTCTTGAAGCGCGGGAATGCCGCCCGCTTGGCGAAGAAGTTGCTGTATGCCCGCTCCAAATCCTTGAGCGTCTGCTGCAACGGGTGAACCGGCGCATCGGCCAGCCAAGCCGTCTCCATGCTGCCCCGCCACTCGGTGAGCAGCTTGCACAGGCCGGCGTAGCCGAGCTTCTTTTGGCCCCGCTCGTAGCGTTCTTTGTGCAACGCCAGCGCCTTGTTGAACACGAAGCGGCACGAGCCAGCGAAGCGGCGCATTTGCCGCTCTTGCTGGCCGTCTGGGCGCAGTTCGTATTTGAAGGCTTGCAGGCGTTGCATGGCTGGCTAAATATACAGTTGTTTGAGGACGGCTACGCCGTCCGCGCTAGCCTGCCCCGGCCTGAAGGCCGAGGCTTGTCGCGCACCGGGTCAACGACTTGTGTGCCACTTCGGCGGCACGACGCAGCACCGTCTCTTGCTGGGGAGTCGCACGTAGCCCAAGCCGGGCGGAGCGCGCGCTTGATGCTCAGGCAGAACTGGATGGCCGCATCACACCTGCCGAAACTCCATCTCTGCCCCCGCCAGCGCGATCCGGTCGCCGTGCTTGAGCGGCATGGTCTGCCCACCTTTCAGGCTCGTGCCGTTCAGCACCGGCAGGTCCGCCCCTTCCACGTGCGCCAGCACGAAGCCGTGGTGCCGCCGGGTGATCGAGGCCACCGCCACGCCCGGCTTGCCGAGCGTCGTGACCACCTTGGTCAGTGCCATCTCGCGCCCCGCGGCAGGGCCGGAGGTGATGCGCACCGAGGCCGCGAGCGGCGCGGCGGGCGGCGGGGCCGGGCGGGGCGCCATGGCGGGCGGCAGCATCCCGGGCTTGACGATCATGGTGCGCTCGAACTGCGGCGCCTCCTCGTCCACCAATACGCGCAGCTTGTACTTGCCGACCTCGACGGTGTCGCCGCCGTGCAGCTCTTGGCGCGCCAGGACGCGCTGGCCGTTCACGTAGGTGCCATTCGTGCTGCCCAGGTCCTCGATGGCGACACTTCCGTCCGGCGATGTGACAAAAACGGCATGTTCGCCGCTCACCGCCAGGTGGTCGATGACCACATCGTTGTACGGTCGGCGGCCGACCCGGGTGCACTCGTTGACCAGGGGGACTTCCTTGATGACGACGCCGTCGATGGTGACTAGCAAGCGTGGCATGGTTCAGTGCGTCTTCGTTCTGTGGTTGGGCGAAAGGCAGTATGCGGCCGGGTCGCGCAGTTTCGTGACAAAACGTACACAAAGCAAGATCCGGGCGCAATCCCTCATTCTGGGTATTGCTGCTGCATCAAGGGAAGGCTTCGCCCGGCGCGGGCGGCAGCTGCGCCAGCACGACGCTGATGTTGTCGCGCCCGCCCAGGGCGTTGGCGAGCGCCACCAGCCGCTCCGCCTTGTCCGCCAGGGAAACGGGCGCGCGCGCCAGTTCCGCTATTTCCTTGGGCTGCATCCGGTCCGTGAGACCGTCGGAACACAGCAGGTACAGGTCGCCCGGCTGGGTGTCGAATTCCTGCATTTCCAGCGGCGCGGGCTCTTCCACGCCCAGGGCGCGCGTGACCAGGTTGCGCAGGCCGGACAGCGCCGCTTCCACGGGCGTGAGGACGCCGGCGTCGATCTGTTCCTGCAGCCAGGAGTGGTCGCGCGTGAGCTGCTGCAATTCGCCGGCGCGCAGCCGGTAGCAACGCGAGTCGCCGATGTGGGCGAGAAGCAGGCGCTCGCCGTGCAGCAGCCCTGCGACCAGGGTGGTGCCCATGCCTGCGCATTGGGGTTGCGAGCGGGCGGCGGCGAGGATGGCCTGGTTCGCGTCCTGGATGCAGGCTTCCAGCCGGGCGCGGGCTTCGGCGGCGGTGGCGGCCTGGCCTTCGGGGCCTTGCAGCCAGGTTTCCATGGCGCGGCCGACGCCTTCCACCGCCATCTGGGCCGCGACCTCGCCGGCGTTGTAGCCGCCCATGCCATCGGCCAGCAGCATGAGGCCCACGGCGGGGTGGACCGCCACGGCGTCCTCGTTGGCGGGGCGCACCCGACCGCGGTCGGTCAGGGCGTGGAATTCGCTAGGGGGGTCGGAGGCCATGGAATAGGCGCGGAAAGGCGCGGGCAGCGGTCGGTTGGAGGGTGGGTGGCAGCGGCTGCGCCTAGGCACTGCGGAGTTCTTCGAGCAGCTCGGGATGACGGTCCAGCACTTTCAGCAACTGAATCAGCGCCAGCGGAGGTTTGGTCTTGCCGTTTTCGTAGCGGGAGAAGGCGTTGACGCCTCCGCCGAAGATCTCGGCCGCCTCGCGCTGGTCCAGCGCCAGCTTCTTGCGCACCTGGGCGATGAAACCGGGATCGACGATGCTGGCGTTGACCTGGCGGTTGAAGGCCAGCATGGCCGCGCTCACGCGCGCCGACTCGGCGACATCGAGCACGTTCTCGCCACAGGCCGGGCAGGCATGGCCCGCCACGGCCGGGATGGTGGTCGTCTCGCCTTTGTAGGTGTAGGGCAGGTCGCGGGTGCCGAAGACCAGTTCGGCCGCTCCGCACGCAGGACATTGCATCTTCACAGCTCCTTGAAGGACACGATCAGCACCCCGTCGACGACCGTCAGCTTCAGGTAGACGTGGCCCACGGCCGTCCTGGGGCGGTAGACGTCTTGCCAGATGCGATGGTCGGCGTGCGTGGTCATGCTCTTGTAGAAATCGCGTGGCGTCAGTGCCTTGATGACCTCGATCATGCCGGCGAAGTCCAACCCCAAAGCGGCACCGCCGGACAATGCGGAAAACGTCGCCCGTACCTGCCCGGCTTCGATCAGCGCCTTGACCGCAGACAGCTTGCAATGGGGCACTCCTTTTTCCATGAAATTTTAACCTAATAGGTTATTTTAGGCAACTTGGGCAAAGGGTCTTGTGTCAATCCCGGGCGAGGCAGGCTATGCCGCGATCGGATGGAAAAGAAGCCAGCCGGATCGCTCCGCTGGCTTCTTTATCAAGGAGTGGCGCACCCGCTGCTCAGGCGCGTCGAAGCGCCATCAAAGCAGGCCCTTGAGCAAGCGCCCCATTTCCGACGGGTTGCGCGTGACCGTGAAGCCGCACTCTTCCATGATGGCGAGCTTGGCGTCGGCCGTGTCTTCGCCGCCGGAGATCAGCGCGCCGGCGTGGCCCATGCGCTTGCCGGGAGGGGCGGTGACGCCGGCGATGAAGCCGACCACGGGCTTCTTCATGTGGTCCTTGCACCAGCGCGCGGCCTCGGCCTCGTCCGGCCCGCCGATCTCGCCGATCATGATCACGGCGTCGGTCTCGGGGTCGTCGTTGAAGGCCTTCATGACGTCGATGTGCTTCAGGCCATTGATCGGGTCGCCGCCGATGCCCACGGCCGACGACTGGCCGATGCCCAGTTCCGTCAGCTGTGCCACGGCCTCATAGGTCAGCGTGCCGGAGCGCGAAACCACGCCCACGCGGCCCTTCTTGTGGATGTGGCCGGGCATGATGCCGATCTTGATCTCGTCGGGCGTGATCAGGCCCGGGCAGTTGGGGCCGAGCAGCAGCGTTTTCTTGCCGCCGGCGGCTTCCTTGGCCAGCATCTTGTTGCGCACTTCCAGCATGTCGCGCACGGGGATGCCTTCGGTGATGCAGATCGCCAGGTCCAGGTCGGCCTCGACGGCTTCCCAGATGGCGGCCGCCGCGCCCGCCGGGGGCACGTAGATCACGCTCACCGTGGCGCCGGTTTCCTGGGCGGCTTCCTTGACCGAGGCGTAGATCGGCACGTCGAAGATGCGCTCGCCGGCCTTCTTGGGGTTCACGCCGGCGACGAAGCAATTCCTGCCGTTGGCGTACTCGATGCACTTTTCCGTGTGGAACTGGCCCGTCTTGCCCGTGATGCCCTGGGTGATGACGCGCGTGTCTTTGTTGATGTAAATCGACATGGGTGTGTTCTCCGGGCCTGCTTTAACGGACAGCTTCGACGATCTTCGTGGCGGCTTCGGCCATGGTGTCGGCGCTGATGATGGGCAGGCCGGACTCGGCCAGCATCTTCTTGCCCAGCTCTTCGTTCGTGCCCTTCATGCGCACGACCAGCGGCACCGAAAGTTGAACGGCCTTGCTCGCGGTGATCACGCCGGTGGCAATCGTGTCGCACTTCATGATGCCGCCGAAGATGTTGACCAGGATGCCCTTGACCTTGGGGTTCTTGAGCATGATCTTGAAGGCTTCGGTGACCTTCTCGGGGGTGGCGCCGCCGCCCACGTCCAGGAAGTTGGCCGGCTCGCCGCCGAACAGCTTGATGGTGTCCATGGTCGCCATGGCCAGGCCCGCGCCGTTCACTAGGCAGCCGATGTTGCCGTCCAGGCTGATGTAGGCCAGGTCGAACTTGGAGGCTTCCACTTCCGCCGGGTCTTCCTCGTCGAGGTCGCGCAGGGCGACGATGTCGGGGTGGCGGAACAGGGCGTTGGAGTCGAAGTTGAACTTGGCGTCCAGGGCGATGATGTTGCCCTTGCTGTCGCGGTTCAGGGGGTTGATCTCGACCAGCGAGGCGTCCGTGTCCATGTAGCACTTGTAGAGCTTCTGGCAGACGTCGATGAACTGGGCCTTGGAATCCTCGGGCATGCCGACGCCGCGGGCGAGTTCCTCGCCCTGCTCCTGGGTCATGCCGACGAGCGGATCGACGAACACCTTGACGATCTTCTCGGGCGTGGCGTGGGCCACTTCCTCGATGTCCATGCCGCCTTCGCTCGACGCGATGAAGGCGACCTTCTGCGTGCCGCGGTCGGTCACGACGGACAGGTAGTATTCCTTCTGGATGTCGGCGCCTTCCTCGATGTAGAGGCGGCGCACTTTCTGGCCCTCGGGGCCGGTCTGGTGCGTGACCAGCTGCATGCCGAGGATGTCGCTGGCGCGCGCCTTGACCTCGTCGATGGACTTGGCGACCTTCACGCCGCCGCCCTTGCCGCGGCCGCCCGCGTGGATCTGGGCCTTCACGACCCACACGGGGCCGCCGAGCTTCTGGGCCGCCTCGACGGCTTCCTGCACGGTGAACGCGGGGATGCCCCGGGGTACGGGCACGCCGAAGCTGCGCAAGATTTCCTTGCCTTGGTATTCGTGAATCTTCATGAGTGAGGTCTCTCTCAGGGGAAGGGTGATCGGTGACCCGTGCGCGACAAGCGGCATGAGAAGACGACAACCGGACGCAGTCGGACCGCAGGCTCGGGACAGGCAGCCGGCGACTGTATCATGCTGCAACGCACCATTGTGCTGGCGCGAACTTACCCCAGCTTGACAGCAGGGGCGCCGGCGCGCCGCACACCCTTCCCACCCACCCCAGGAGCAGCCCATGTCCACCCCGGTCTTCAAGGTCTTCATCGATGGCGAGGCAGGCACTACCGGCCTGCAGATCCGCGAGCGCCTGCAGTCCATGCCGCAGGTGGAGCTGGTGAGCATCGCGCCCGAGCTGCGCAAGGACGCGGGCGCCAAGCGCGAGCTGCTGGCCAGCGTGGATCTGGTGGTACTGTGCCTGCACGACGACGCGGCACGCGAGAGCGTGGCGCTGGTCGATGCCGTGACGGCCGAGACGGGCCGGCCGATCAAGATCGTCGATGCCTCGACGGCGCACCGCACGGCGCCGGGCTGGGTGTTCGGCTTTCCGGAGCTGTGCGCCGGCCAGGCGCAACAGGTGCGCTCGGCCGAGCGGGTGTCCAACCCGGGCTGCTATTCCACCGGCGCCATCGCGCTGCTGCGCCCGCTGGTCGATGCCGGGCTGGTGCCGGCGGACCATCCGCTCGCGCTGCCGTCGGTGAGCGGCTACTCCGGCGGCGGGCGGGCGATGATCGAGGCCTACGAGGATGGCCGGGCGGCGCCGTTCGAGCTGTATGCGCTCGGGCTGTCGCACAAGCACCTGCCGGAGATCATGAAATACACGGGGCTGCAGCGCCGGCCGATCTTCATTCCGTCGGTGGGCAATTTCCGCCAGGGGATGCTGGTGCAGCTGCCGCTGCACCTGGACCTGCTGCCGGGCAAGCCGAAGGCGAGCGATCTGCACGACGCGCTGGCGGCGCACTACGCGGCAAGCAACACGCCCGAGCAGTGGGTGCGCGTCCTGCCGCCCACGGAGGACGGCAAGCTCGACGCCGTGGCGCTGAACGACACCAACCAGCTGGAGCTGCGCGTGTTTCCCAACGAGGACCATCGCCATGCGGTGCTGGTGGCGCGCCTCGATAACCTGGGCAAGGGCGCGAGCGGGGCGGCGGTGCAGAACCTGCGGCTGATGCTGGGGCTGTAGGGCCAAGGGGCAAAATGCCCCGCTGCCGACCTCCTTCCTGAATCCTCTTGCCTTCTTCCGTGCCGCCCAAGACCCTTTCCGCCAACGCCGCTGCCGCCCCCGCTCCCGCCACCCGCATGACGCGCGACGAGCGGCGCGCGAGCGTCAGCCTGGCGCTGATCTTCGCGCTGCGGATGCTGGGGCTGTTCCTGGTGCTGCCGGTGTTCATGTTGGAGGCGCGCAAGTACCCGGGCGGCGACGATCCGGCGCTGGTCGGCCTGGCGATGGGCATCTACGGGCTGACGCAGGCCTTCCTGCAGCTGCCGGTGGGGCTGGCGTCGGACCGCTTCGGGCGCAAGCGGGTGATCGTGCTGGGCCTGCTGGTGTTCGCGGCGGGCAGCCTGGTCGCGGCGCTGGCGGATTCGGTCATGGGATTGCTGTGGGGCCGGGCGCTGCAGGGCGCGGGCGCGGTGTCGGCGGCGGTGACGGCGCTCTTGGCCGACCAGACGCGCGAGGTGGTGCGCACCAAGGCGATGGCGCTGGTGGGGATCAGCATCGGCCTGATGTTCGCGATTGCGCTGGTGGCGGCGCCGCCGCTGACGGCGTGGGTCGGGTTGCCGGGGCTGTTCGGGCTGACCTGCGCGCTGGCGCTGGCCGGCATCGCGCTGGTGCTGTGGATGACGCCGCCCGAGCCGGCACGCCGGCCGGATGCGCCGCGCGCGCCACTGTCGGCGGTGTGGCGCCACGCGGACCTGCTGCGGCTCAATGCCGGGGTGTTCGCACTGCACACGGTACAGATGGCGATGTGGGTGGCGGTGCCGGCCCTGCTGGTGCAGGGCGGGCTGGCCAAGGACGCGCACTGGCAGGTCTATCTGCCGGCGCTGGTGCTGTCGGTGCTGGCCATGGGCGGGCTGTTCGCCATGGAGCGGCGCGGACGCCTGCGCGCGGCGCTGCTGCTGTCGATCGGGCTGGTGCTGGCGGTGCAGGCGGCGCTGGCGCTGCTGACGGTGGCGGGCGCGCAGCCTTCGCTGCTGCTGTTGGGCGGGTTGCTGTTCGTGTTCTTTTGCGGCTTCAACATGCTGGAGGCCACGCAGCCCAGCCTGGTCTCGCGCATGGCGCCGGACAATCTGCGCGGCGCGGCGCTGGGGGCGTACAACACGCTGCAATCGCTAGGATTGTTCGCCGGTGGGGCGCTCGGCGGGGCGCTTGCCAAGTGGGCCGGCGCGCCGGGGCTGTTCGCCGCCACGGCGCTGCTGGCGGCGGCGTGGCTGGCCATCACCTGGCCGCTTCGGCCGGTGGAGCGCGCGGCCCGTTCCTAGAAAAATCCCCTTGTTGCACTGCCGCTTGCGCGGACTTGCCACAAGGCCGTATGCTGCGCCCGGGAAGCTGCCGCCCGCGGCGCTTCCCGACCTATCTGGCCCGGGTCTTTTGCTTGGTCATCCGGGCTGTCCTCAACTTGAAAGAAAGTCTTTCCCATGGCATCCGTCAACAAAGTCATCCTCGTCGGCAACCTGGGCCGTGACCCGGAAATGCGCACTTTCCCGAGCGGCGACCAGGTGGCGAACGTGCGCATCGCCACCACCGACCGCTGGCGCGACAAGAACACCGGCGAGAACAAGGAAGCCACGGAGTGGCACAGCGTGGTGTTCCACGGCCGGCTGGCCGAGATCGTGGGCCAGTACCTGAAGAAGGGCTCGCAGGTCTACGTGGAAGGCTCGCTGCGCACGCGCAAGTGGACCGACCAGTCCGGCCAGGAGCGCTACACCACGGAGATCCGCGCCGACACCATGCAGATGCTGGGAGGCCGCCAGGGCATGGGCGGCGGCGGTGGCGGCAGCCAGGGCGGCGACCAGTTCGACGACGGCTTCGACAGCAGCCCGCGCCGCGCCCCTGCTGCGGCGCGCGCCCCGGCGGCGGCGAGCCGCCCGGCCGCAGCGCCCGCCCCGGCGCAGCGCCCGCCCGCTTCCTCGTCGGGCTTCGACGAGCTGGAAGACGACATCCCGTTCTGAGGCCCGGCGGCCCGGCGGTTG
>NZ_ALEE01000268.1 GCF_000282995.1 Melaminivora alkalimesophila | reverse complement strand
CCGGCGGTTGCGGCGCCGAGGTCGTTTGGTGTTGGCAATCGGCCGGCGCGTGGAATAGGATAATTGCATTGGCCGCGCTGCCTGGCGGGCTGCTCTTCCTGCGCGCCGCCGCCCTCACGGCGGGCCGCGCCCAACCCTGAGGTCCCATCCATGCGCGCTTTCGCGGCTTCCTTCCCTCTCGCCCATCGGTGGCTGTCCCTGGTCCTCGCGGGCGTCCTGTCCGGGGCGCTCGTGGCCTGCGGCGGCGGCGGGGATGGCGAGGACGTCGGCCCGCCGCCGGGTACGCAGCAGTATCCGGCGGGCATCTGGGAGGGCGTGGTCGGCAGCGGCACGACGCAGCGCCCGATGATCGGCTTCATCGACCCGGGCGTGGACGGCAAGGGCGGCGAGTTCTACTTCGGGCGCGGCGCCGCGGGTGCCGCGGGCTACGACAGCCTGTACGGGATGCTGCGCACGGAGGTGACGAACGTCCAGGCCGTGGGCGTGAGCTACTACTCGGTGCAGGATGGCAAGTTCGCCGACGGGCTGACGCTGCGCGGCACGGCCACGCCCGATCCGCTCACCGGTCGCACCGCGACGATCAGCGGCAGCTATGCGCGCCCGGTGGGTACGGCGGCCGACCGGGGTGTGCCCGAGTCCTTCAAGCTGAACTACAGCCCGCTGAACAACTATCCGGCGCGTCTCAGCCTGATTGCCGGCGCCTATCGGGGCTCTGGGCTGTTCGGAGGCTACTGGGCGCTGCGGATCGCGCGGGACGGTTCGGTCGAGGGCTCCATCGGCAATTGCCGCGTGGGCGGCACGGCCACCCCCCGCTCGCCCGACTCGGCCCTGTATTCCGTGTCGCTGACCTTCAGCGGCGAGGAGGTTGCCTGCGGGCCGCGCACCCAGCAGATGGGCGTGGCGATGCTGCGCTTCGACGGCAACGGCGTGCCGAACGGCATCTGGGTGTTGACGCGCAGCGTGGTGGGGCAGCGCGATGTCTACGTGCTCGACGGCGTGGCCGAGCAGCGCGACCCGGATCCGGACTTGCGCAACGCGTTGCCCGCGGCCGGCAACTGGGTGGGCCCACAGACCCTGCCGGCCGGGGTGGGCGGCGATGCGGGGATGGCGGGCGCCGTGCTGCCGGATGGCGGTTTCTTCTTCTACACCAACACCCCAGCCAGCCACGATGCTCTCTATGGGGACCTGCTGGTGCGCGAGGACGCCTCGACCAGCACCTATTTCCTGAGCGCCGACGAGGGGGTGTACTTCGCGCGCGGGCGCAGCGCCGGGACGCCGGGCACGTACGTGGGCGGAGCGCAGTTCGAAGCCACTTTGGCCAACGTCGGCCTGGGCGCGGCACCGCTGCGGCTGGTGGGCAAGTACAGCCACCCCGGTCAGGCCGGGGGCTTCGCCACGCTGTTCAACATGGAGCCGGATCCGCTCTACGCGCTGCCGCCGGGCGTGGTGTCGAACGTGAACCTGATCGTGGGCAACTACGGCATGGCCAGCCTGAACCTGGCGGGAACCGGGGGCTCGGCCACGCTCAATGTGGACGGCTTCGGCGCCATCAGCGGGCAGACGGAGCATGGCTGCCTGATCGTCGGCCGCCTCGCC
>NZ_ALEE01000267.1 GCF_000282995.1 Melaminivora alkalimesophila | reverse complement strand
TCGGCCGCCTCGCCGCCGAGCCGACCAGCGACCGCCAATGGCGCAACCTGTACCGCGTGACGGGCCTGAACTACCTGAACAAGCCGAACGCGGCAGGCTGCCCGCTGGCGGGCGGACCACCGCAGTCAGGCGTGGCCTCGGCCATGTTCGCGGCCGGCGGCCGGGTTACGGGACTGCGCATCCTGTCGGCCGGGCAGCAGGCGAACGGCCAGCGCCGCCATACCGTGTTCCTCGGCAGCCGGCTGTAGCGCAGGTGGCGTGGCCCATTGGGCCGCGCCGCCCCCGGCCTACTTCAGCCAGCCGCGCTTGCGAAAGTACAGCATCGGCCCCAGGGCGCTGGCGACCATCAGCGCGATGGCGTAGGGGTAGCCGTACTTCCACTCGATCTCGGGCATGAAGGTGAAGTTCATGCCGTAGACGCTGGCGATCAGCGTGGGCGGCAGGAGCGCGACGCTGGCCACCGAGAAGATCTTGATGATCTTGTTCTGGTTGATGTTCAGGAAACCGACCAGCGCGTCCATCAGGAAGTTGATCTTGTCGAACAGGAACTGCGTGTGGCTGTCCAGCGACTCGATGTCGCGCAGGATCTGGCGCGCGTCCTCGAACTGTTCGGCGTCGAGCATCTTGCTGCGCATCATGAAGCTGACGGCACGGCGCGTGTCCAGCAGGTTGCGCCGGATCCGGCCGTTCATGTCCTCGTAGCGCGCGATGTCGCCCAGCACGGCCTGGGCGTAGTCGTCGGTCACGTTACCCTCCAGGACCTTGGCGCTGGCCTGCTTGAGCTCGTCGTAGATGGCCTCGAGGGTGTCGGCCGAATACTCCACGTCGGTGTCGAACAGCGACAGCAGCACGTCCTTGGCGTCGTCGATCAGGCCGGGGGCCCGACGCGCCCTCATGCGCAGCAGGCGAAACACCGGGATGTCTTCGTCGTGGATGGAAAACAGCACGCCGCAGCTCTTGAGCTCGGTGTTGTGCTGGTTCAGGATGAAGGCCACGCGCACGCTGCGCGGGTTTTCCTCGTCGTCCACGATGAAGTCGCTGCGCAGGTGCAGCTCGCCATTGTCTTCCTCGTAGAAGCGGGCGGACTCCTCGATGTCCTGGTCCATCACGTCTTCCGGGATGGACAGGCCATAGTGCTGGCGCACCCAGCGCTTTTCCTCGACGGTAGGGGACTGCAGGTCCACCCAGATGGGCTGAAAGCGCTTGAGCTCGTCCAGGGATTCGATTTCTTCCTGGACCAGCCGGCCGTTGGCGAGCGAAAAGATGTTGAGCATGGCTCACACGTCCTGTTGTCTGGGCTTGTGCCTGGGGGGGTTGCGGGTGGCGGCGCTTTCAACCCCTTCGGTGCGGCCAGTGGCGGCGAGCGAGGCTGAAAGCTACCGACTCGGGGTGCTTTCCACGGCGGTTGTCTCCTGCAGGTGGGGCGGCCGGCGCGCGCGGCGCGGTCCATGTGAAATTATGGCATCCCGGGCGCCGCGCTGGCAGGCTCCGGCGCCCCGGGGCCGCGTGGCCGGCAGCGCCCTCAGCCGCTGGCCGCGGGGCGCCCCGGCAACCCGCGCGCGAGGACCAGGGCGCGGCACAGGTCGGCCCAGGCGTCGGCCTTGGCCTCGGGCGCGCGCAGCAGGTAGGCCGGGTCGTGGCTGACCACGGCGGGGGTG
>NZ_ALEE01000266.1 GCF_000282995.1 Melaminivora alkalimesophila | reverse complement strand
GGGGCGGCGCTGCTGTCGCTGCCGGTGGCGGCGGCCCTGGGCGGGGCGCCCAGCGCGCAGGGCGCCACCTGGATGGTGGTGCTGTACCTGGGGCTGGTGGCGACGGGCCTGGCCTACCTGCTGTTCAGCAGCGCGCTGCGCGTGCTCAGCGGCGCCACGGCCGTGACGCTCGCGCTGGCCGAGCCGGTGACGGCCTTCGCGCTGGCCATCGTGGTCGTCGGCGAGCGGCCTTCCGCCATGGCGGCGGTGGGTCTGTGCGGCGTGCTGGCCGGGCTGGGGCTGGTGATCGCCGCCGAGCTGCGCGCCGCGCGCGCCTGAGCGGCGGAAACACGCAACCGGCCCTGTCGGGCGGGCTGGGCAGCGCCGCGGCACAGCCGCCTACAGGCGCGCCGGCCCGCGCGCGCATAGACTTCGGCCTACCATGCGTCCGAACCGCCTGAACCCGACTGCCGCTCCTTTGTCTTCCGCCTCTGCCGCCGATCCCGGCTGCGGCTG
>NZ_ALEE01000265.1 GCF_000282995.1 Melaminivora alkalimesophila | reverse complement strand
GCGGCTGCTGCCGCATCTGGCACGCCCGGCGCGCCTTCGTGCTGGCCGGACTGGGCGCGGCGGCGCTGCCGGTGGCGGCCCAGGTGGACGTGGGCTCCGCATCGCGCATGCGCAGCCTGGTGCCGGCCGAGACGCTGGAGAGCTCGGCCACGCAGCAATACCACCAGCTGCTGGCCCAGGCGCGCGCTCAGCGTGCGCTGGCGCCCGAGGGGCATCCGCAACTCGTGAAGCTGCGCACCATCGCCCGGCGCCTGATTCCTTTCACCGCGCAGTGGAACCCGCGGGCGCGCGAGTGGCAGTGGGAGGTCAACCTGATCGGCAGCAAGCAGATCAACGCCTTCTGCATGCCGGGCGGCAAGATCGCCTTCTACACCGGCATCCTCGACCAGCTGAAGCTGACCGACGACGAGATCGCCATGGTCATGGGCCACGAGATGGCGCACGCCCTGCGCGAGCACGCGCGCTCGCGCATCGCCAAGAGCCAGGCCACCGGCATCGGTCTGTCGCTGGGCGCCCAGCTGCTCGGCCTGGGCGACCTGGGCAACATGGCGGCCAATCTGGGCACGCAGCTCCTGACGCTGAAGTTCAGCCGCTCCGACGAGAGCGAGGCCGACCTGGTCGGTCTGGAGCTCGCCGCGCGCGCCGGCTACGACCCGCAGGCTGCGGTGAGCCTGTGGCGCAAGATGGGCGAGGCGACGGGCAACAGCGGCGTGGGTTTCCTGTCCACCCACCCGAGCGGGCCGGAGCGCATCCGCGAGCTGGAGCGCAACGTGCCGCGGGTGGAGGGGTTGTACGAGCAGGCGCGCGGGCGCTGAAAGGCGCGAGTCCAGCCCGACCGGCTCAGGTCCCGCCCACGAACGGATTGCTGCGCCGCTCGGCGCCGAAGCTGCTCTCCGGGCCGTGGCCGGGGATGAACACCGTCTCGTCGCCCATGGGCCACAGGCGCTGGGTGATGCTGTCGATCAGCTGCTGGTGGTTGCCCTGCGGGAAGTCGGTGCGGCCGATGCTGCCGGCGAACAGCACGTCGCCGACGAAGGCGCGCTTGATCTGCGGCGCGTGGAACACCACGTGGCCGGGCGTGTGGCCGGGGCAGTGGCGCACGCGCAGCTGCTCGCGCCCGACCTCCACCGTGTCGCCATCGTGCAGCCAGCGCGTCGGCGTGAAGGCCTGCGCCGCGGGGAAGCCGAACATCGCGCTTTGCTGCGGCAGGCCGTCGATCCAGAACTGGTCGCCCTCGTGCGGCCCGATGATCGGCAGCGCCAGCCG
>NZ_ALEE01000264.1 GCF_000282995.1 Melaminivora alkalimesophila | reverse complement strand
AGCCCCAGCCGCTCGGCCAGCTCGCCGGCGCCGCCGGCGTGGTCGATGTGCGCGTGGGTCAGCCAGATGGCGGCAAGCCGGATGCCGCGGCGCGCGGCCTCGGCCTCGATGCGTTCCAGCTCGCCGCCCGGGTCGATCACGGCGCCCTCCATGGTCTGGTCGCACCAGACGAGCGAGCAGTTCTGCTGGAAGGGCGTGACGGGGATGGTGTGGTAGTGCAGCATGTGGTTCTCCGGGCCGGTCACAGCGCCAGTTCGTAGCCCACCGTGATGGGCGCGTGGTCGCTGAACTTCTGGTCCTTGTAGATGTGTTCGGTGCGCGCGAGCTGCGCCAGGGCGGGCGTCGCCAGGTGGTAGTCCAGGCGCCAGCCCACGTTGTTGGCGTAGGCCTGGCCGCGGTTGCTCCACCAGGTGTAGCACTCGTCGGTGGTGTGGGGCTTCAGGTGGCGGTAAACGTCCACCAGGCCGCCCGTCGGGTCAGTCGGGTGCAACAATTTTGTCATCCAGGCGCGCTCCTCGGGCAGGAAGCCGCTGTTCTTCTGGTTGCTGCGCCAGTTCTTGAGGTCCGCCTGGCTGTGGGCGATGTTGATGTCGCCGCACAGGATGAACTCGCGCTCGGCCTTGAGGCGCATCAGGTGCGGGTGGAAATTGTCCAGGAAGCGGAACTTGGCCAGCTGGCGCTCTTCGCCTGAGGAGCCGCTCGGGAAATAGACGCTGATGATCGACAGGCGGCGCGTCGGGGTGTCAAAGCGCAGCTCCAGGTAGCGGCCTTCCGGGTCGAACTCGCCGCAGCCGTAGCCCACGCGCACGTCGCTGGGCTCGTGCCGCGTGTAGATGCCGACGCCGGAATAGCCCTTCCTCTGGGCGAAGTGGAAATGGCCCTGCAGGCCCGCCAGCTGCTCGAAGCGGCCCTGCAGGTCGGCTGCCTGGCAGCGCACCTCCTGCACGCAAATACAATCCGGGCGGTACTGCTCCAGCCAAGGCTCGAGCCCCTTGGAGGCGGCCGAACGGATGCCGTTGAGGTTGAGGCTGGTGAGTTTGAACAGGGATGGATCCATGCTGAATCAGAGCGCCGCCTCGGAGGGCGGGCAGGACAACGCGCCAGGGCCGCAGGCGGCGCGCCTGGCGCAGGACTTCGTGCGTTTTGCCGTCGAGGCGGGGGTGCTGCGCTTTGGCGAGTTCAAGACCAAGGCCGGGCGCATGAGCCCGTACTTCTTCAACGCCGGTCTGTTCGATGACGGCGCCAAGCTGGGGCAGCTGGCGCAATTCTATGCGCAGGCCCTGCTGGACAGTGGCGTGCAGTTCGACATGGTCTTCGGCCCGGCCTACAAGGGCATCCCGCTGGCCGCGGCGGTGGCGGTGGAGCTGGCGCGGCGCGGGCGCAATGTGCCATTTGCCTACAACCGCAAGGAGGCCAAGGACCACGGCGAGGGCGGCCAGCTCGTCGGCGCGCCGCTGGCCGGGCGCGTGCTGATCATCGACGACGTGATGAGCGCCGGCACGGCCGCACGCGAGTCGATCGCGCTGATCCGCGCCGCCGGCGCCGAGCCCCACGCCATGGCCATTGCCCTGGATCGGCAGGAAAAGGCGACCGAGGACGGGCGCGACGTGGAGCACAGCGCGGTGCAGTACGTGCGCGACGTCCTGGGCCTGCGGGTCTGTGCCATCGCCACCCTGGCAGACTTGTTGCAATATCTTTCGGCAAGCGGGGCGGGCGCGCAGATGCGCGCGCACCGTGAACGCGTGCTGGCCTACCGCCAGCGCTACGGGGTGGAGGGCTGAGCGCCACGCGGCGCCCGGCCGCCACCCGCATGGTTCTAGGGCAGGAGCTGGCTTGAGAACGCTTGTACGACAAGGATGGCGGGGGGTGCTGATCGGGCTGGGCCTGGCAGCTGCCGCGGCGCACGCGCAGCAGGGCAAGGGGCCCGTGGAGGTCTACACCTGCATCGACAAGCTCGGTCGGCGCCTGACCTCGGACCGGCCCATTGCCGAGTGCATCGACCGCGAGCAGCGCGTGCTGGACCACACCGGCACCGAGCGCCGGCGCATCGGCCCCACGCTGACCGAGCACGAACGCGCCGCGCTGGAGCAAAGGCGCCGCGCCGAGGCCCAGGAGCGGGCGCGCGTGGCCGAGGAGCGCCGGCGCGAACGCGCCCTGGTCACGCGCTACCCCGACGAGGCGAGCCACCAGGCCGAGCGCGAGCAGGCGCTGGCCCAGGTCAGCGAGGTGACGGCCGTGGCACGCCAGCGCATCTCGGAACTGGCGGCCGAGAAGAAGCGCCTCGACGTCGAGCTGGAGTTCTACGACGGCGACCTGTCCAAAGCGCCGGCCAAGCTGCAGCGCCAATACGCCGACAACGAGTTGGGCGTGCGCGAGCAGCAGCGCTTCATCGCCCTGCAGGAGCAGGAACGCGAGCGCGTGCAGCAGCGTTTCGACGCCGAGCTGGCCCTCTTGCGCCGGCTCTGGGCGGCGCAGCGTGCGGCGGCCGA
The DNA here is from genome assembly GCF_000282995.1 of Melaminivora alkalimesophila. GTDB lineage: Bacteria > Pseudomonadota > Gammaproteobacteria > Burkholderiales > Burkholderiaceae_C > Melaminivora > Melaminivora alkalimesophila. The sequence goes on along the minus strand of NZ_ALEE01000264.1, from coordinate 2,514 downwards.
GCGCTGGGCGCCGCCTGGGGCATCCAGCGCCAACTGAGGCCGGCCTCGGCCCCACAGGTCGCGGTTGGTCGCCGCGCGCCGCGGCGCCGGGCGCGGCCGTGTTTCCTCAGCTGCCCAGCCGCGCCTTGAGCAGCGCGTTCACCTGCTGCGGGTTGGCCTTGCCCTTGCTGGCCTTCATGACCTGGCCCACCAGGGCGTTGAAGGCCTTGTCCTTGCCGGCGCGGTACTGCTCGACGTTGCCCGGGTTGGCGGCGATGACCTCGTCGACGATGGCCTCCAGCGCGCCGGCATCCTGCATCTGCCTGAGGCCCTTGGCCTCGATCAGCGCATCGACGTCCTGGCCTTCGCCGCCCCAAAGCGCGTCGAACACCTGGCGCGCGGCGTTGTGGCTGATGGTGCCGTCGTGGATGCGGGCGATCAATGCCGCGAGCTGGGCGCTGGAGACTTTGACCGCATCCATGCCGATTTCCTCGGCATTGAGCCGGCGCGAGATCTCGCCCATGACCCAGTTGCTGGCCAGTTTCGGCTGGCCGCAAGCACGTGCCGCGTCCTCGAAATAGGCCGCCAGGCCCAAACTCTGCGTGAGCGTGGTCGCGTCGTACTCGGGCAGGCCGTATTGCTCGACGAAGCGCGCCGCCATGGCGCGCGGCAGCTCCGGCATGGTGGCGCGCACCTCGTCGATCCAGCCGGGCGCAATCACCAGCGGCGGCAGGTCCGGGTCGGGGAAGTAGCGGTAGTCGGCGGCGTCTTCCTTGGTGCGCATGGCGCGCGTCTCGCCGGTGTCGGGGTCGAACAGCACGGTGGCCTGCTCGATCCTGTGCCCGTCCTCGAGCTGCTCGATCTGCCAGCGGATCTCGTAGTCGATGGCCTGCTGCATGTACCTGAAGGAGTTCAGGTTCTTGATCTCGCGGCGCGTGCCCAGCGGCTGGCCGGGCTTTCTCACCGAGACGTTGGCGTCGCAGCGGAACGAGCCTTCCTGCATGTTGCCGTCGCAGATGCCGATCCAGGTCACGAGCTTGTGCAACTCCTTGGCGTAGGCCACGGCTTCCTCGCTCGAGCGCATGTCCGGCTCGGTCACGATCTCCAGCAGGGCCGTGCCGGCGCGGTTCAGGTCGATGCCGCTCATGCCGACGAAGTCCTCGTGCAGCGACTTGCCGGCGTCGGCCTCCAGGTGCGCACGCACCAGGCGCACGGTCTTCTTCTCCCCGCCCAGGTAGAACGACACCTCGCCGCCCTGCACCACCGGCTTGTCGAACTGGCTGATCTGGTAGCCGTGCGGCAGGTCGGGATAGAAATAGTTCTTGCGCGCGAACACGCTCTCGTGGGCGATGTTCGAGCCCAGCGCCAGGCCGAGCCTGATGGCGAATTCCACCGCCTTTTTGTTCATGACCGGCAGCGTGCCGGGCAGGGCCAGGTCGATGGCGCTGGCCTGGGTGTTGGGCGGTGCGCCGAAGGCGGTGCTGGCGCGGCTGAAGATCTTGCTGGCGGTGGCCAGCTGGGCGTGCGTCTCGAAGCCGATCACGACCTCGTAGCCCTGGATGAGTTTGGCTGTCATGGCAAGCGGGGCGGTGTCTCGGATCAGGCGGCCGGGCGGCGCAGGTGGAAGTCGGTGGCCTGCTGCAGGCGGTGCGCGAGGTTCAGCAGGCGCGCCTCCTGGAAGTGGTTGCCGATCAGCTGCAGGCCCACGGGCATGCCGGCGTCGCCGAAGCCCGCCGGCACGCTCATCGCCGGCAGGCCGGCAAGCGACGCGGGCAGGGTGTAGATGTCGGCCAGGTAGGTGGCGAGCGGATCGGTCTTGGCACCGATCGGCCAGGCGACGGTAGGCGAGACCGGCCCGGCGATCACGTCGCACTGCGTGAAGGCCTGCTGCAGGTCGTCGGCGATCATGCGCCGCAGCTTCTGCGCCTGCAGGTAGTAGGCGTCGTAATAGCCTTCGCTCAATACGTAGGTGCCGATCATGATGCGCCGCTTGACCTCCTCGCCGAAGGCCTCGGAGCGCGACTTCCTGTACATGTCCACCAGGTCGGAATACTGTGCGGCGCGGTGGCCGTAGCGCACGCCGTCGAAGCGCGACAGGTTGGAACTCGCCTCGGCGGGGCTCAGGATGTAGTAGACCGGCACGGCCAGGTCGGTGCGCGGCAGGGAGATCTCCACCCGCTTTGCGCCGAGCCTTTCATACTCCTGGAGCGCGGCCTCGACGGCGGCGCGCACGTCCGGCGCCAGTCCATCGCCGAGGAATTCGCGCGGCACGCCGATGCGCAGGCCCTCGATGCCCTCGCCCAGGTTGCGGCCGAAATCCTCGGCCGGCCGGTCCAGGCTGGTGGAGTCTCGCTCCAGGTCCGGGCCGCACAGCTGGCTCAGCAGCAGCGCGCAGTCCTCGGCCGAGCGCGCCATCACGCCCGCCTGATCCAGGCTGGAGGCATAGGCGATCATGCCGTAGCGGCTGGCGCGGCCGTAGGTCGGCTTGATGCCGGTGATGCCGCACAGGCTGGCCGGCTGGCGGATGGAGCCGCC
>NZ_ALEE01000263.1 GCF_000282995.1 Melaminivora alkalimesophila | reverse complement strand
GCGGCCGCGACGGCGGCGCTGCCACCCGAGGAGCCGCCGGGCACGCGCGCCGCATCCCAGGGGTTGCGCACCGGCCGGGGCGCGTCGTGGCCCACGGGGGCGATGGCGGCGCTTTCGTTGTCGCCGCCCATGGCGAACTCGTCGCAGCTGAGCTTGCCCAGGCTCACGCAGCCGGCCGCGGCCAGGCGCTCGACGATGGTCGCATCGAACGGCGAGCGGTAGCCGGCGAGCATCCGGCTGGCCGCGGTGGTCGGGAAGTCGCGCGTGACGAACACGTCCTTGTGCGCGATCGGCACGCCGGCCAGCGGCCCGGCCGTGCCGGCGGCGAGCGCCGCGTCCTGCGCGCGTGCCTGGGCGAGCGTCGCCTCTTCGTCCACGGCGAGGAAGGCGCCCAGGTCCTGATGCTCGCGCATGCGCGCCAGGAAGTGCTGCGCCAGCTCGACGGCGCTGAGCTGCCTGTCGCGCAGCTGCGCCGCGAGGGCGGCGACGCCGAGCTCGTGCAGGGCGGAAGGGGGGTGGGAGGTGTGGTTCATGGCAGGCCCCTTGCTCATTCGATCACGCGGGGAACCAGGAACAGCCCGCGCTCCACGGCCGGGGCGTTCGCCTGGTAGGCGTCGCGGCGGTCGGGCTCGCTCGCCACGTCTTCCTGCAGGCGCAGCGTGACCTCCTGCACGGCCGCCAGCGGGTGCGCCAGCGGCTCGACGCCCGAAGTATCCACAGCCCGCATCCGTTCGACGATCGCGAAGAAGTCGTTGAGGGTGGTGAGCATGCGCTCACCCTCTTCGGGAGTGAGCTCCAGCCGCGCCAGCTGGGCGAGGCGGCCGATGTCCTGGGGGGTCAGTGCCATAGGAAAAAGGCCCGGAAACCGGATGTAACGCTCGCCATCCGGGCCGCGGCCGTGGAAGTTATTCACAGGGGATGCGTTATTATCCCGGCTTTGCCGCAATACCCTCCGCACCGCCGGCGATTGTGCGAAAAAAGTCCGCAGACACCTGACAAAATTTCCGGCGACGGCACATTGCGCCGCAAGCGCCTGCCGTGCCGCATGAGGATCCCCTGAATGTTCGGAGCATTCCGTCGGTACTTTTCCACCGACCTGGCCATCGACCTTGGCACCGCCAACACCCTGATCTTCGCCCGCGACAAGGGCATCGTCCTCGATGAGCCCTCCGTCGTCGCCATCCGCCACGAGGGCGGCCCGCATGGCAAGAAGGTCATCCAGGCCGTCGGCAGCGAGGCCAAGGCCATGCTCGGCAAGGTGCCGGGCAACATCGAGGCCATCCGGCCGATGAAGGACGGCGTGATCGCCGACTTCGTCATCACCGAGCAGATGATCAAGCAGTTCATCAAGATGGTGCATCCGCGCTCGGTGCTGACTCCCAGCCCGCGCATCATCATCTGCGTGCCCTGCGGCTCCACCCAGGTCGAGCGCCGTGCCATCAAGGACGCGGCCGAGGCCGCCGGCGCCACCGCCGTCTACCTGATCGAGGAGCCCATGGCGGCCGGCATCGGCGCCGGCCTGCCGGTGTCGGAGGCTTCCGGCTCGATGGTCGTGGACATCGGCGGCGGCACCACGGAAGTGGGCGTGATCTCGCTGGGCGGCATGGTCTACAAGGGCAGCGTGCGCGTGGGCGGCGACAAGTTCGACGAGTCCATCATCAACTACATCCGCCGCAACTACGGCATGCTGATCGGCGAGCCCACGGCCGAGGCCATCAAGAAGCAGATCGGCTCGGCCTTCCCCGGCTCGGAGGTCAAGGAGATGGAGGTGCGCGGGCGCAACCTCTCGGAAGGGGTGCCGCGTCCGTTCACGATCTCCTCTAACGAAGTCCTCGAAGCCCTGACCGAGCCGCTCAACCAGATCGTCAGCGCCGTCAAGAACGCGCTCGAGCAGACCCCGCCCGAGCTGGGCGCCGACATCGCCGAGCGCGGCATGATGCTCACCGGCGGCGGCGCGCTGCTGGCCGACCTGGACCGGCTGCTGTCGGAAGAGACCGGCCTGCCCGTGCTGGTGGCCGAGGAGCCGCTGACCTGCGTGGTGCGCGGCTGTGGCATCGCGCTGGAGCGCATGGAGCGCCAGGGCAGCATCTTCACCAGTGACTGAGCGGCGCGTGCCGCCGCGCCCGCGTCGCGCGCCCTGCTTCGGTTGACGCATGCCCCCGGGAACCCTCGATCGCGCTGCGCCCTCGCTGTTTCGCCATGGCCCCTCGCCGCGCGCGCGGCTGGTGCTCTATGGCGCGCTGGCGCTGTTCCTGATGGTGGCGGACGCGCGCTTTCGCGTCACCGACCCGCTGCGCACCGCGGTGGCGACGGTGCTGTACCCGCTGCAGTGGCTGGCGCTG